>JBEBBH010000105.1:0-8044 GCA_041158485.1 Bacteroidota bacterium
TATGGAGAATCAACTCGCTATTGCCGCCGTATTGTTAGGCGTTGTGGTTTTAGGCATGTTGATTACCTGGTTGAGTACGTTTTTTGCTACCCAACGCTTTTTGAATTTAAGAACAGACGATTTGTACTAGAGAATAGACGGATAGATAAAAGACTGATAGACAAACCCAAGAACAGATAACAGACTATGAAAAACAACGAGCAAAAGCCGGATTTTCTTTTTGAAAAAGTAAACTACAAAATATTACTCATCGGTATTGCCGTAATTGCTTTGGGCTTTATCTTGATGAGTGGCGGCGGCAGCGATGACCCGAAAGTATTCAACGAGGATGTATTCAGTTTCCGCAGAATTCGTTTGGCGCCAACCGTAGTTTTGATGGGTTTCGGGATTACAATTTATTCGATTTTTAAGAAAAGCAAATAGACGTATTAGACACCTTAGATGATTAGACTGCTTAGAAGTAGTTATCTAAGAAGTCTAATCATCTAACAATCTAACAACCTAACCATGGATTACATTCAAGCGATACTCATCGCCATAGTGGAAGGCTTAACCGAATACTTGCCGGTTTCTTCGACAGCTCACATGATTTTTACCAGCTCCTTTTTTGGCATACAAGAAGACGACTTTGTAAAATTATTTCAGGTTTCGATTCAATTCGGAGCCATTTTAGCGGTGGTGGTTTTGTATTGGCGAAAGTTTTTCGATTTTAGTAAACTCAGCTTTTACCTCAAATTGGCTTGTGCTGTTATTCCGGCTTTGGTTTTGGGAAAATTATTTGATGACAAAATTGAAGCCGTATTGGGTGACCCGATTCCTATTGCGATTGTCTTAATAATCGGCGGAATCATATTGTTATTTATTGACGGCCGTTTTAACCATCCTACCGTAGCTAATGAAGAAGACATTACCGTTAAAAAAGCGGTTACCATTGGCTTTTGGCAATGTTTGGCGATGATGCCCGGCACCAGTCGTTCTGCAGCCTCTATTATTGGCGGAATGCAACAAGGATTGACGAGAGAAACGGCAGCGGAATTTTCGTTTTTCTTAGCCGTTCCGACCATGTTAGCTGTTACTACTTACTCCTTGTTTTTAAAAACTTATGAAGCTTCTCAGCTCAAAGGTTACGAACTATTGACGCAATCTTCCGATAATTTGAAACTGTTTGTAGTGGGCAACATTGTGGCGTTTATAGTCGCCGTGATTGCCATTAAATTTTTTATCGGCATCATCAAAAAATACGGTTTTAAACCTTGGGGATATTACCGAATTATAGCTGGCGTAGCCTTGCTAATTTACTTCTCTTTAAACCGATAAGCTTTGAAAACTGCCGAAGATTTTTTGCAAGGTCAGGTCTTGCTGATTGACAAACCGCTCACTTGGTCGTCTTTTCAGGCAGTGAATAAGCTGAAATATGTTTTAAAAAGAAAATACAATCTTCCTAAAAAATTTAAAATCGGTCATGCCGGTACTTTAGATCCGTTGGCTACAGGATTGCTGATTGTTTGCACCGGAAAGTTTACCAAAATGATTCCGGAAATTCAAGGTCAGGCCAAAGAATACACCGGAACAATAGTCTTGGGCGCTACTACGCCCTCGTATGATATGGAAACAGAAGTGGACGCCACTTTTCCAACCGAACATATTACTGCAGATTTAATCGAAACGACGCTCCCAGAGTTTTTAGGCGAAATCGATCAAAAACCACCGGTATTTTCAGCCATCAAAAAAGACGGGAAGCGTTTGTATGAACACGCACGCGAAGGTTCTGAAGTGGAAATCGAAGCCAGAAAAACCACTATCTACGAATTTGAAATTACCCGTATGGCGTTGCCGGAAATTGAATTCAGAGTCAAATGCAGCAAAGGTACTTACATTCGTTCGTTGGCTTATGACTTTGGAAAGGCATTGCAATCGGGTGGCTATTTATCAGTTTTGCGCCGTACTAAAATTGGCGACTACTCGGTCGACAACGGGATTACGCCTGAAGCCTTTGAACAAAAAATCAATACCGATGAAGCTTAAGTTTCTGATTTGTTTTTTCTTTTTATTCCAATTGGGCCGGGCTCAAGTTGTGGAAGTAAGACCAGAACTATTTCCGGAAGACGACAAACCTTTTTACAAAAAATTCGAACTTTCCGCACCGCTGAGAGCCAATCAGTATGCGGGTGAAGTCAACCCATACACCGGAGAAAATGAACCTTGGTTTTTGTTGGATGGTTTGAGTGCCAGAGCCGGAATCGGAACACATTACGACAAATGGATTGGCGTTGGAATGAATATCGGAATCGATTGGAAAGCCAACAAAGGCTTGGTAGTAGCGCCCGTTTTTGGTTCCCTTCGATTGAGTCCGAGAGTAGGCGAAGACACCCGAATCACCACTGAAATAGGTTACGGCAGAAGTCTATCGCTCACCGGCGATAAACTGTCAGGGTATTTCAAAAAAATCAGCTTAGGCATCGAAGATAACGAAAGTGGCATTGGCTTGTACATAGAACTATGCCAATACGGTTTTTCAAAAGTTACCCCGGAAAGTATCGGTAGTTTTTCGATTGGATTAAACTACATCATGTTTTAATTCGGCTGCCGCCATAACCGCCATAATTTCTTTTTGGGTGGACAAACCTTTATCGTGCAAATACCACAATTGCAAATTGGCTTTCGCTGTTTCGTCAACTACACCATGCTCGGCTTTGTAATCTAAAATCAATTGTTTGGCTCCTTGCGGTCTTGGCCCGAAATCGCCTAAAACTTCCAAAGTATTTTTATCGATAATGATTAATTTAGGAATGCTTCGAGCGCCGTTGGTTAGGAACAAATTCATCAAGGCCTCGTTATCATCCCGAAGGGCAATTGTCATTTCAATATTCGGTGACAGTTCAGCCATTGTATGGAAAATGGGTACCAACTGCGCGGCATCGCCACACCAACCTTCTGAAATAACCAACCAAAGGTAGTTGCCTTTTATGTCTTTTAATTGTTCAGCAAATTCATCTGCAACAGTCATCGTTTTGTCCAAACGATTCATACGGGTAACATTGAGGTCGGAGTAATGGGTTAAGGCTTCCGATTGTTCATGTCCGGTTGATTTACCTTCTTTCAGTAAAGTATTAATGGTGTTTCTGTAGTTTTCGTAAGAGATACTGTTGGCTAAACTGCTTTGAATGATAGATTCCATAAAAGTTGAATTTGAGGTTACAAAGCTACAAAACCAAAGAGGATTTAAAAGTGATAAATGTTACGCAACAATATTTTTAACGAATACTACAGCAAAACAGAATATGTTTATATTTGCAACACTTTTGCCCGGAAAGCGATTCCTGACTTTTTTCAACAAAAACAATAGTTTCGCCTTAATGACAAAAGTAAAACTAACACAACTGATGACTCGAGCTCAAAGAGCAACAGCATGACTCCTAACTAAAAATACACACAAGAATGAAATACAAAAGAATTCTTCTGAAATTAAGTGGCGAAGCCTTAATGGGCGACAGACAATATGGTATCGAACCTAAACGTTTGGCCGAATATGCAGACGAAATCAAAGAAATCCACGACAAAGGTGTTGAAATTGCCATTGTTATCGGAGGTGGAAATATTTTCAGAGGCGTGGCCGGAGCCAGCAATGGCATGGACCGCGTACAAGGCGATTATATGGGTATGTTGGCTACCGTAATCAACGGTATGGCTTTACAAGGTGCTTTAGAAGACAAAGGCATGTTGACCCGTTTGCAAACCGCTTTAAAGATTGAAGCGATAGCCGAGCCTTACATCAAAAGAAGAGCCGTTCGTCATTTGGAAAAAGGAAGAATTGTGATCTTCGGAGCCGGAACCGGAAATCCTTATTTCACTACGGATACTGCGGCGGTTTTACGTGGCATTGAGGTACATGCTGATGTCATTTTAAAAGGCACTCGTGTTGACGGTGTATACGATGCCGATCCGGAGAAAAACCCAAATGCTGTGAAATTTGAAAGCATTACTTTTGACGATGTGCTGAAAAAAGGACTGAATGTTATGGACACTACGGCCTTTACGTTGAGTCAGGAAAACGAATTACCGATAGTGGTATTCGACATGAACAAAAAAGGCAACTTACTTAAAATTTGCGAAGGCGAAAACATAGGAACAGTAGTTAAAATATAGTTGTAAGTTCAACGTTGTAGGTTCTATGTTAAAAACTTACAACTTATAACCTACAACCTAAAACTTTAAAAAAATGGAAGAAATTGAATTTATCTTAGACAGCACTAAAGAATCTATGAACGGTTCTGTGGCGCATTTGGAAAAAGAATTTTTGAACATCCGCGCCGGAAAAGCAACCCCTCAAATGTTGGGCGGTGTGTTTGTTGACTATTACGGTTCACAAACCCCATTATCACAAGTAGCCAACATTAATGTTCCCGATGCCCGTACCATTACGGTTACACCTTGGGAAAAAAGCATGTTGCACCCGATTGAAAAAGCCATCATGATTGCCAATTTAGGGTTTAATCCGATGAACAACGGCGACAACATCATCATCAGTGTACCGCCGCTAACCGAAGAAAGAAGACGCGACTTGGTGAAACAAGCCAAAGCAGAAGCAGAAGATGCAAAAATCGGTATTCGAAATGCTCGTAAAGATGCCAACACCGAAATCAAAAAATTAGAAAAAGAAGGTACTTCGGAAGATGACTGCAAAAAAGCAGAAGAAGATGTTCAAAAATTAACCGATGCATACATCAAAAAAATTGAAGAACATTTGGTTATCAAAGAAGCCGAAATTATGAAAGTGTAACTTTTGTTAATTCATACTAAAATCCGTCTCGTACGGATTTTTTTATTCCTATTTTTGTAAGCCGTTTTGTGTCAATTCCTTTTCAATGAAACTACTGTCCTTTTTGTTTCTTTTTTGCACCTTGTCTCTGCAGGCACAGTTTCAAATTAACGGTATTGTAAAAGATGTACAAACCAAAAAAGGACTGCCTTTTGCCTCTATTGCCACTGAAAACGGAACCGTTTCCATAGCCGATGTTGATGGTAAATTCAGTTTCACTTTGCTTTCACCACCCGAGATTTTAAAAATTTCTTACGTTGGGTACAGCTCGCAAACCATTTCCCTATTCGAAAAGAAACCTTACTTCACCATCTTACTTACACCGCAAACCGCTGCTTTACAAGAAGTTGTCCTAAGCAATGAAAATCCGGCTAACAATCTTATTCGAAAAGTCATTGCCCATAAAAACAACAACAATCCGCTTAAAAAGCTACCAACCTTTCAGTATAAAACCTATAACAAACTCTTGGTAACTGCCAATCCGGATTCTGTTTCGGGTAAAATTGACACCCTTTTTGCCGATTTTACAACCAAAGACAAAATCGACAAAATCGATTCCTCCGACTACAAATTCAAAAAACTCATCACCAAACAGCATTTGTTTTTAACCGAGAAAGTGTCCCAATTTCAATTCGAAAAACCCTTTCTCAAAGAAACCATACTCGGCACCAAAATGGCCGGTTTTAAAGAACCGATTTATGAATTGTTAGGCTTTAGCTTGCAATCGTCTTCGGTGTACGACGACAAATATGAACTGTTCGAAACCAAATACAAAAGCCCGATTGCTGATAAAGCCCTTAAAGAATATCGGTACAAAATTTTAGACACTACAACTATTGCCAATCGAAACGTGGCAGTGGTGTATTTTAAAAATAAAATCAGTCGCAAAGGATTGGAAGGCTTGCTGTACGTTGATTTAGAAAATTTTGCTGTAGCCAAAGCCGTAATGCGCATTCGCAGTGTTTTAAACATTACCGGAACACATGAATTCACGTATTTGGGTGAGGAAAAAGTTTGGTTTCCGATGCGAAAAACCTTCAAAATCATCAAAGGCAAAAGCAAAGAACCAACTGCTGTTTTGGGTGGCCGAATTGAATTTGCTGCTGAAGACGACGACAATCAAATTCGTAAAGAGGCTTCCGATTTTACCTATCTCGCCTCCGAAATGCAAGTCTATGATTTGCAAGTGAATCCGAAATTGAAAATCAAAAAAACAGCCATTACCATCGATGTCAAAGCCAATGCCAATCAGAGAGACGAAGCCTTTTGGCAAGAAAACAGAAGCGACAGTTTAGATACAAGAAGCGAAAGAACCTATGTGGTTTTAGACAGCGTAGTAACGAAAGAAAAAATTGAGAAAAAAATCAAATTCGGACGGAAAATCATCAATGGTTATTTGCCTTTCGGACCGATTGATTTTGACTTGCGCTATTTGTTGAGTTATAACAATTACGAAGGATTCCGTTTGGGATTGGGCGGCGTAACCAACGAACAATTTTCTAAAATATTTCGTTTAGAAGGGTATGGCGCATACGGTTTGAAAGATGAAGCAAGCAAATACCATTTGGGCAGCGCCATTCGCATTGGGAATTTCTCGAACACTTGGATTGGCAGTTCGTATACCGACGATGTTCGGGAGATTGCGAGTACCAATTTTGCCATCGACAAAAGAGTTTTCAAGTTGTACGATCCGCGACCAATTAACATCAGTACCTTTTACAACCATCAAACCTGGCGGGCTTTTATAGAAACCAAAATCATCCCGAAAACCGAAAGTATTTGGCAAATTGCACACAGTGACATCACGCCTTTATTCGATTACACCTTTGTGTACAAAGACCAATTGTTTCGCAACTTTGCCATGACTTCTGCCATGGTTTCGATTCAGTGGAATCCGAACAGCGCCTACATGCAAACACCTAACGGTAAAATTGAATACGAAAAACGCTATCCGAAATTCACTTTTCAGTTTACGAAATCATTGTCGACTCTTTTCAACAACGATTTCGAGTTCGGGAAAATTGACGCGCGCATCGAATACGAAAAAAAATACCTCAACGGCCAAAAGTCGGCAGTACTGCTCCAAGGCGGTTATGTTTTCGGCGACTTACCGTTGACGCATTTGTACAATACTTCGCCCAACAATTTAACCAAAGACAACCTTTTGCAAAGAATCACTATTGCCGGTAAAAACAGCTTTGAAACCATGTATTTCAATGAATTTTTCTCGACCGAATTTGTGATGCTGCAGTTCAAACACGGCTTCAAACGCGTGGAATTGTTCAAAAAAGTAAAACCTTCTTTGGTATTGGTAACGCGTATGGCTTGGGGCAATCTGAGAAATCCGGAAGACCATATCGGTATCGAATTTAAAACCTTAGACCGTGGTTTCTTTGAATCGGGTATCGAGTTGAACCAGATTTACAAAGGTTTCGGCTTGACCGGATTTTACCGTTACGGACCGAATCAATTGGCGCGTTTGGAAGACAATATCGCCATTAAGTTGAGTTTTGTCCTTGACTTAGGACTGTAAAAAAGGCCAACAATCCAACGATTATCAGCCTTTATAAACTCTGAATGAGTGCCGTTAAGGTTTTACAATCAAAACCGACGGAATATCTTGCAACCACGACACTTCTTCATCCACCAAATGTTTCCAAGTTTCCAAACTGAAAATCACCAAATCCTGCTCCAACAAAAACGGTTTGGTAATTTGTGTCGGTTGGAAAACATCAAACTTATCACCGTGTTTTTGCTCTAAGGCTTCGAGTGAATTTTGAATCAAGAAGTTATTTTTGGTGTGGTCGTTGTTATCTAAAATGGTTACTTGCGCATTATTGTTTTGCATCAATCGTTGGGCGTAGTCAATCAGAAACACATCGCCTACGCTGTAAATACCCAAGAAAACTTTATCAACTTGCTTTAAATCTTTGTCAATTAAAATCCCCAGCGGTGTTTTGGTTTTGGAGATGATTAATCGTGTTCTGTCATCGAAAGGCGAATTTTCGAACAAGCCTTCTTTCCCTTTGAATTTATCCAACAAACGATCCGGATTGATGATACGCGACGTAAAACCCAACACTTTTCCTAAAATTGTACCTTCAAAAATGGATTTCCCCAATCCAACCAAAACCAAATCGTATTTACCTTCAAACGCCACATCGGCGATATCGGTTTCAATATCTCCTGTAGCTTTAAAAATGGTGGTGATTTCCTGGTTGAGTT
>JBEBBH010000106.1:0-7962 GCA_041158485.1 Bacteroidota bacterium
AACCACCTTGTCATTTTCTAAAGTGGTGAATGCTTCTTTAGCTGACGGTAACGTAGCTGAGTAAGCAAAACTTCCTAATTTACCTTGTAGCTTTTGGATCTTAACCGAATCACCTACGGTAGTATCGGTGATGGTTTGTGCCACATCTTTAGTAGCTTCTTTCTTGGCTTTGTCTTGTATTGCTTTTTCAGTTTTGGCTTTGGCTTGCTCTTTCACTTCGTCTTGACGGTTATTGTACATCATCCAAAGGATAATGATAAAGATTAAGGCAAAACCGATAATCGAATTAAAATCAAATTTCTTTTGTTCCATTTTTTAATTATTAGTCGTAAGAAGCAACAAAGACCACTCTGCTGCTTGCTATTTTTTATGATTTACCATTGCAGCCACAAAGCTAACAAAAATTGGGTGCGGATTAGCAACGGTACTCTTATATTCCGGATGGTATTGGACCCCGATGAAAAAAGGATGGTTTTTCAATTCCACTATTTCCACCAAACCGGTTTCCGGATTAACTCCAGAAGTACTTAATCCAGCGGCTTCCAACTGTTTTCTGTATTCGTTATTATATTCGTAACGGTGGCGATGACGCTCTTGAATTTGGCTTTTTCCATAGATTTTATTCGCCAAGCTGTCTTCTTGTAAGTCGCATTTCCAAGCACCCAAACGCATCGTACCGCCTTTGTCGGTGATGTTTTTTTGTTCCTCCATCAAAGCGATAACAGGATGTTGGGTTTCCTCATTCATTTCTGTAGAATTGGCATCTTTCAAACCTAAAACAGTTCGAGCATACTCGATAACGGCCATTTGCATTCCCAAACAAATTCCGAAAAACGGGATGTTGTTTTCTCTGGCGTAGCGAACCGTTTCAATCTTCCCTTCGATACCT
Organism: Bacteroidota bacterium; assembly: GCA_041158485.1. Lineage (GTDB taxonomy): Bacteria > Bacteroidota > Bacteroidia > Flavobacteriales > Flavobacteriaceae > Flavobacterium. The sequence goes on from JBEBBH010000106.1 coordinate 890, forward strand.
CTGCCGCCAAATCCGGGTGCGACTAAAATACCATCTAATCCTTGCAACTGCTCGGCAGCGTTGGTTTCATCCAAATACTCCGAATGAATACTGATGACATTTACTTTTGTTTGATTGGCAGCTCCGGCGTGGATAAAAGCTTCTAAAATCGATTTATAAGAATCTTGCAATTCAACATATTTTCCAACCAAGCCTACATTTACAGTTTGCTTAGGATGTTTCAATCGGTGTAAAAAAGTATTCCAGTTTTTTAAATCCGGAGCGGCTTTTTTCGGCAGATTTAATTTCTTTAAAGCTACGATATCTAATCCTTCTTCCAGCATTAGATTCGGCACTTCATAAATCGTAGAAGCGTCAATGGATTGGATTACAGCTTCGCGTTTTACATTGCAAAACAAGGCCAATTTTTGACGCAACTCATCAGACAACTCGTGTTCAGTACGGCACACCAAAATATCAGCTTGGATTCCGCTTTCCATTAAGGTTTTAACCGAGTGTTGGGTTGGCTTTGTTTTCAACTCACCCGCAGCAGCCAAGAAAGGAATCAGCGTTAAATGCACTACTATGCTGTTGCTTTCTCCCAATTCCCAAACGAGCTGACGCACGGATTCGATATAAGGCAATGATTCAATATCGCCGACAGTTCCACCGATTTCGGTAATGACGATATCGTAGTCACCCGATTTGCCTAGCAACTGCATGCGGTCTTTGATTTCGTTAGTAATGTGTGGTACTACTTGAACGGTTTTGCCTAAAAATTCTCCTCTTCTCTCTTTTTCAATCACCGAAAGGTAAACCCTACCGGTAGTAACATTGTTGGCTTGAGAAGTCGGCACATTTAAAAATCGCTCGTAGTGTCCTAAATCCAAATCCGTTTCCGCACCATCATCGGTCACAAAACATTCGCCGTGTTCGTAGGGATTTAAAGTTCCTGGATCGACATTAATGTAAGGGTCAAATTTTTGAATGGTAGTTCGGTATCCTCTGGCCTGAAGTAGTTTGGCCAAAGAAGCTGCGATGATGCCTTTCCCCAAAGAGGAAGTCACACCGCCGGTAACAAAAATGTACTTAGTTGGATTCATTGTAAGTTGTATGTTGTGTTGTTGTTGTTGTTGTTTTAAAAAACGAGGCAAAAGTACGATTTAATTTGAAGATTTTAGGATTTGAAGATTTGAAAATTATTATTTCTTGATTGATATGATGCTATTATTACAGCACCCCATTTTCAAATTATCCCATTTTCAAATCGGCTTTGGATATTGCTTCTTGATGTTGCGAACAATCGACTCTAAGCCGTTCAATTTCAACTCATAAACCAACTGTAATTGTTCGCCTAAAGCACCTTTAGGAAATCCTTTTTGAGAATACCAAACCACATAATGTTCGGGTAAGTCAATAAGATAATAGCCTTCGTACTTACCGAAGGGCATTTTGGTGTGGGCGAGTTTGATGAGGAGTTTTTGTTGGTCGTTCAAAATTACTTCCAATTAAACACAATTTCACGTTTAATATCCGGATGTAAACTATAGTGAACCGGACAAGTCAAAGCCGTTCTTTCTAAAATAGTTTTGGTCTTCTCGTCGGCTTCGATACTCATATTGAAAGTCACGTGAATTTCTGAAATTCTTCTCGGATCGGCTGCCATTACTTTGGTCACTTCGGCTGTTGAACCTGAAAAATCTACACCCATTTCACTAGCTTTGATACCCATAACAGTAAACATGCAACTGGCTAAACCATTAGCTACGGTGTCGGTTGGCGAAAAAGCTTCTCCTTTACCGTTGTTGTCGATAGGCGCATCGGAGATGATTTCGCTACCGGATTGTAAATGGATGGAAGAGGTTCTTAATTCTCCCAAATAAGTAACTTTTGAAGTAGGCATTATGAGGCTTCTTTGATGGATAAATCGGTATCGTAGTACAAGATGTAAATTCCGTTGTTGGAATACCCATAAGTACTGTTCGGATTGTAATTGAATTTGTTTTCTATTTGCTCCGAATCATCGTATTGAATAGTTTCTTCGAAAGTTTTCTCTTGAGACAAGCGCAACAAGGTATCGAAAGTCACGTCGAAACCGCGAATAGCAAAAGCGTTCGGAATAATCTTGTTTAGTTTCTTGTATTTGGCATCAAACTGATTGGCTTCAACGCTTTCATTAGGTCGGGTTAACGACGGGTATAACAGTTTTAATTTGGTCAATCGCGTCAGGGAAATTTCTTCAAAATCCAAGGTTTCATTCGGTTCCATAATCACCAATTGCACTTGATAGTCTTTCTGAAACGCCAACATAGCATTGGTAGTTGCCAAAATCATCCCGGTACTTTCAGAAGCCAACACAACATAATTCATCTTGTCTTTTTTCAAACAAACTTTCAAACTATCTGCAGAAAAAGTATTCTTGGCTGTTAATCCGATGATTCTGGTTCCGGATTGATTTTCTTGCAGGTATTGTTTTACGCTGCCTTTTTTTGGATCGACTACGGCTACAACATTACCGCTTTTACTATTCATAAACTCAAATATAGAAGCACGCATTTGTTCTAAAGAAGGCATCGATTGGTAAAGGTTACTGAACTTCTTACCGGATTCTTTGGATAAGGGAGAAATCACCGGTGTTTTGGTAGGTTCTAAAATTTCGGCCAGTTTTTCTACATTGGCTTGGTAAAATGGTCCGATTACGGCATCCATTGTATTCAATTTCTGGTCTGCTGCCAAAGTAGTAACATACGAAGTGTTTTTAGTTTCTTGAGAATCTAAAATCTTGATGTCGACATTCATCCCTAATACTCGAGCCGAATCAATGGCCATTAAAGCACCGGAATAAAAATCCAAAGTCATGTTGAGAAACTTATCTTTCTTTAAACGCGCTTGGGTTGAATTGACTGTATCACTCTCAATTTTACTGATATTAAACGGTAAAAGTAATGCGAGTTGTTTTCTCGCATTAGTATTCATATTCTTCAATAAATTGCCTTGTTCTTTTTTGATAGGCTCTTTGCGTTGTCCTTTTGGAACTCGGAGAATCATACCCAACTTAACTCCCTTTTTCAACTCGGGGTTCAAGGCTATTAACTCTTGTTCGGTCATTCCGTAATCGCTGGCAATACTGGAGATGGTTTCTTTAGGACGCACTACGTATTCTTCCAGGTATTTTTTAGTACTAACCGCCGGAGATTTTGGAGCTTCCTCTTTTACTTTATTGCTTTCAACAACCGGTTTAGCTTCCGGATTTCCGGAAACAACCAATTTCAACCCAACCGGAAACTCGCTTACAATGGCCGGATTTAATCGCTCCAATTCTTGTATGGTCATTCCGTATTTTTTAGAAATGCCGTATTTGGTTTCTTTAGGTTCAATAATGTGGTACGTAGTATTTCCTTTGACAACTTCAGGTTTTGCCTCTGCTTTCACTACCGGTTTCGGCGTTTCTTTCGGTGCCGGTACCGGCTTTTCTACAGGTGGTTTTTGGTAGGTTTCCTGACTGGCTTCGGCCGAAGGAATTCTGATGGTTTGGCCGATTTTCAATCCGTCTTTTAACAACTCTGCGTTGGCCGATTTAATGGCTTCCACAGTAACACCGTATTGTCGAGATAAACTGAATAGTGTTTCTTTAGGCTTTACCAAATGCGTAGTCGGATTTCCGGTTGCTTTAGGTGAAGTCTGTTTAGGTGCTGCTGAAAAAGTCGATGTAGCTGCTGCAGGCGGAATTAACAATACGCTGTTGAGTTCAATCCCTTTTTGCGAATCGGGATTGAGTTTGTAAATATCATAAGGCGTCACCTTGTATTTCTGAGCAATCATCGTAATTGTTTCCCCTTGAGCTACAGTATGCTTCACATATTTATCCTGCTTGGCCGAGGTATTAAACGTGACACTCAGTACAAACAGCAAAGAGAAAATAATTCGGTTTTTCATAAACAGTTCCTTTATTTTACGTTAAAGTTAACAAATCTTTTCAAATGCCATCGGAATCGCGGCTTTTTTCATCAACTTTTTTAGGCCAACAAAAACTATTCCCATTCGATTGTGGCCGGTGGTTTTGAACTAATATCGTAAACCACACGGTTCACGCCTTTGACTTTATTAATGATTTCATTGGAGATTTTCATCAGGAATTCGTAAGGCAAATGTACCCAATCGGCGGTCATTCCGTCGGTAGATTCTACGGCTCTGAGTGCGACTACTTTTTCGTAAGTACGCTCATCGCCCATAACCCCTACACTATTTACCGGTAACAAAATGGCGCCGGCTTGCCATACTTTATCGTACAAACCGTGCTCTTTTAAGCCGTTGATAAAAACGGCATCTACTTCTTGTAAAATTCGCACCTTCTCGGGTGTAATGGCTCCTAAAATACGGATGGATAAGCCCGGTCCCGGGAAAGGGTGTCTGCCTAAAAGTTCAGCATCAATACCCAATGTTTTCCCTACGCGACGCACTTCGTCTTTGAATAACATGCGCAACGGCTCAACAATTTGGAGTTTCATATAATCGGGTAAACCGCCTACATTGTGGTGCGATTTGATAGTTGCACTTGGTCCTTTTACCGAAACGGATTCGATGACATCCGGATAAATCGTGCCTTGCGCCAACCATTTCACATCTTCTATGCGATGCGCTTCGTCATCAAACACTTCGATAAAAACACGCCCAATGGCTTTGCGTTTGGCTTCCGGATCTTCCACTCCGGCTAAAGCGTCCATGAAACGATCAGTAGCATCTACGCCTTTAACGTTCAAGCCCATGTCTTTGTATTGGTGCAAAACGTTTTCGAATTCGTTTTTGCGCAATAAACCGTTATTGACAAAGATACAATACAAGTTTTTGCCGATGGCCTTGTTTAATAAAACGGCGGCTACCGTTGAATCTACGCCACCTGATAACCCAAGTACGACTTTATCGTTTTGCAGTTTTTCCTGTAATTCTTTAACGCAATCTTCCACGAAAGCGTTTGGTGTAAAGTTTTGCGGTACTTCTGCTATTTTGACTAAGAAATTTTCTAAGAGTTGTTTTCCATCGGTAGAATGGTATACTTCGGGGTGGAATTGAATTGCATAGGTTTTTTCACCTTCAATGCGATAGGCTGCATTCGCTACGTCTTTGGTACTGGCTAATAAAACACCATTAGTCGGTAATTGTTTGATGGTGTCGCTGTGACTCATCCAAACCTGACTGTTTAAAGCAATTTCGTCAAAAAAAGCTTCATCGTCTTTGATAAAGGACAAATTGGCGCGACCGTATTCGCGAATATTACTCGGCGCCACTTCACCACCATTAAAATGCGCTAAATATTGCGCTCCGTAGCAAACGGCTAACAAAGGCATTTTGCCTCGAATTTGAGATAAATCAGGATGAGGAGCGTCTTCGGCTCTCACAGAATAAGGGCTACCCGAAAGGATAACTGCTTTGTAGGTCGATAAATCATCCGGAAAATGATTGTAAGGAAAAATTTCGCAGAATATATTTAATTCGCGAACGCGGCGTGCAATAAGTTGTGTGTATTGCGAACCGAAATCTAAAATAAGTACGTTGTGTTGCATGTGCAAAAGTAGCACTCTCAGTTGAAAATAAAAAATCGAAAACCTACATTTAGCCAAATAAAAAAGCATCTCAAAATGAGATGCTCTTTTAAATTTATAGTGAAGCTATTACTTCTGTTTAAACGCTTTAACACCCGGAAAATAAGCCGTGTTGGCTAATTCTTCCTCAATGCGCAACAATTGGTTGTATTTCGCCATACGGTCGGAACGTGACGCTGAACCGGTTTTGATTTGACCACAGTTTAACGCTACGGCTAAATCGGCTATCGTATTGTCTTCGGTTTCTCCCGAACGGTGTGACATAACCGAAGTGTAACCTGCATTGTGTGCCATGTTAACCGCCGCAATGGTTTCGGTTAAAGTTCCGATTTGGTTTACTTTTACCAAGATAGAGTTAGCAATCCCTTTTTCAATTCCGGTAGCCAAACGTTGTACATTGGTTACAAATAAATCGTCGCCTACCAATTGTACTTTGTCGCCTACCAATTCTGTCAAGTATTTCCAGCCGTCCCAGTCGTCTTCATACATACCGTCTTCGATGGAAATAATCGGATAGTTAGCTGCCAAAGAAGCCAAATATTCGGCTTGTTCTTTCGAAGTTCTTACTTTTCCGGTAGCGCCTTCGAATTTGGTGTAATCGTATTTTCCGTCTACATAAAATTCAGAAGCAGCGCAATCTAAAGCAATCATCACTTCGTCTCCGAATTTGTAACCGGCATTTTCTACTGCTTTTTTAATAGTATCCAAAGCATCTTCTGTACCACCGGCTAAGTTAGGTGCAAAACCACCTTCGTCGCCAACAGCAGTAGACAAATCTCTATCGTGTAATACTTTTTTCAAGTTGTGGAAAATCTCCGTTCCCATTTGCATCGCGTGGGTAAAGTTTTGGGCTTTAACCGGCATAATCATAAATTCTTGAAACGCGATTGGCGCATCAGAGTGTGAACCACCGTTAATGATGTTCATCATCGGTACCGGTAAAGTATTAGCAGAAACACCACCAACGTAACGGTACAAAGGCAAACCTAATTCGTTAGCCGCAGCTTTAGCAACCGCTAAAGAAACGCCTAAAATGGCATTGGCACCTAAGTTAGATTTGTTGGCTGTTCCGTCTAAATCAATCATCAATTGGTCGATATGGTTTTGTTCGAAAACCGAAACGCCCATCAATTCCGGAGCAATTTTAGCATTGACATTCTCCACCGCTTTCAAAACACCTTTCCCCATATAGGCTTTTCCGCCATCTCTCAACTCCACCGCTTCGTGTTCTCCGGTAGAAGCTCCGCTGGGAACAGCAGCGCGACCTAAAACACCATTTTCGGTTACTACATCTACTTCAATAGTCGGATTTCCTCTGGAGTCCAAGATTTGTCTTGCGTGTACTTTGATAATAATACTCATTTTTATAATATTAAATATTTGATATTAGATTTTAGATATATCACAAATATATTCCATCTTTTTTTAGGAATTTGACAATTAAGCCGAATGTTATTAACGCAAACGTTTTAGTATAGTTGAATTTTTTGAAGC
>JBEBBH010000107.1:0-6547 GCA_041158485.1 Bacteroidota bacterium
TGGCTTTTACCATCCCGGCCGAATTACAATCGGCTTACCAATTTACCGCAGGGCAATACGTTAATCTTAAGCTGACTTTGGATGGCGAAGAAGTGCGTCGCGCTTATTCGGTTTGCTCGTCTCCCAACAGCGGTGAATTGCGCATTGCTATCAAATCGGTTAAAAACGGACACTTTTCAAAGTTTGCCAACGAGCATTTGAAAGCCGGAGATCTTTTAGAAGTAAGCCAGCCCGAAGGCAGATTTACCTTTGAGCCGAACAATACGCACCAAAAAAACTATGCGGCTTTTGCGGCCGGTAGCGGAATTACTCCGGTAATGTCGATTTTACAATCGGTTTTAGAAAATGAACCTAACAGTACGTTTGTGTTGGTTTACGGTAATAAAAGTCCGGAAGAAACCATTTTTCACGATGCGTTACACGATTTACAACTGAAGTATGTCGGTCGCTTTTTTGTCCATTTTGTGTACAGTCAGACCAAAGTTGACAACGAATTGTTTGGTCGTATTGACAAATCAACGGTGAATTTCGTAGTCAATAACAAGCACAAAGAAAAAGCCTTCGACAAGTTTTATTTGTGCGGTCCGGAGGAAATGATCAACTTAGTTTCAGCTGTTTTGAAAGAAAATAATGTAGCCGAAAAAAATATCAAGTTCGAGTTGTTTTCTACTTCATCGGCAGCGGATAATTCGGCCGCTACTTCTCAAGAAGGCCATACTAAAATCACTATTTTGGTTGATGATGAAGAAACCACTTTCGAAATGTCGCAGAAACAAACCCTTTTGGAAGCGGCTTTAAAACAAGGCATTGATGCGCCTTACTCTTGTCAGGGCGGTATTTGCAGTTCTTGTTTGGCCAGAATTACAAATGGTGCGGCAGTGATGAAAAAGAATTCAATTTTAACCGATAGTGAAGTGGCCGACGGATTGGTTTTAACCTGTCAAGCGCATCCGACAACTACTGAAATCTACGTGGATTATGACGACGTATAGTCTTTAAAAACTTAAATAACAATAACTTTAAATTCCAATTTTGTTTAGGCAAGATTGGAATTTATTTTTGCTACAACTTCAGCCACAGTAATCGTTCTCATGGCATCTTCATAACCCGGAACAATCTTGTTGCCGTAGACTGATGTAGGCAACAGCGGGTATTTTTCTCTATCGGCAGTCAAACAATTGTCGAAAGCTTGGTTAAAAGGTTTGAATCCGGCATACGGATGTGTCGCGCCCCAAAGCGTCACTACTTTAACACCTAACATGGCTGCTATATGCGAATTTCCGGAATCCATAGACAACATAACGTCCAGGTGGGAAATTAACTGCAGTTCTTGTTGTAATTTGAGCTTTCCGGCCACCACTATTACATTATCCAGATTAGCCGATAACGCTTGCAGCTGTTCTGTTTCTTTTTTACCTCCGCCAAAAAGGAAGATTTTATGGGCAGTGTTTTTGGCCAATTCAACTATGACTTCTTGCATTAAATCGAGCGGATAAACTTTGCTTTCATACTGGGCAAAAGGGGCAATGCCAATCCAATGTGTGTTGTCTTTTTCTCCGCTAACCCTCAAAACTTCATTGGTAAGCTGGGCTTTTTCCGGAAAAACGGGATGGGTCAAATCGATGTTGAATCCGAGGGTTTTGAAGGTTTCGACATGGCGTTCCACCATAGATTTTACAGGTTCAAAAACTTTATTTTTTGCGCTGGTTAATGCTTTTTTCTCCATTCTGCCTTTATCGGAATGAGCCACTTTCTTACCGCTTAAAACGAACAGATTCCGGACAACAATTGAGCGTAAAACATTATGTAAATCGGCAACAGCGTTGATGTTAAGCTTTTTTACATCGGCATACAGTTTGAACAAACCCATAGTTCCTTTGTGACGACCGTTAAGGTCAACCGCAAAAAAGGCAACATTCGGAATACCTTCGAAAAAAGGCTGGAAAAATGGTCGGGAAACCACAGTAACTTTAACGTGCTGATTTTGTTGGACCAAAGCGCGTATAACAGGAACCGTCATCGCAACATCGCCCATGGCAGATAATCGGATGACGGCTATATGTTGGATTTTGTCTGACAATTAAGTGAGATTAACTTTGTCCTTTCAACAAAGGAGAAATCACATAATCCAAATAACGTGATGAGATTCCTCCTTCGTCGGAATGACAATAAAGGTTATTTTTTGTTTTGGTACAATACCGGATTTAATTCTTCGTCGTTGTACATTTTCATTTGTTTGTAGACTTTCATGTATTTGTCGCCGTTTTCAATATCGGTCAACAAATCGTTGATAGACACAAACATATCGCTTTTTTGATCCAATAATACGTTTAATTTTTCCTGACATTTGGCTCTGTGCTCGTCAGTGGCTTCCACACGATTGGCTTCTTCGCTCATATGGTAAATTTTCAAGGCTAAAATCGACAAACGATCGATAGCCCAAGCCGGACTTTCGGTATTGATTTTGGCGTCAGGTTTTACTTGAACTTCCTTATATTTCTGTAAAAAATAGCTGTCGATGTATTCCACCATATCCGTACGCACTTGGTTGGAAGCGTCAATTTTTCGCTTTAAATCCAAAGCCGCTACCGGATCGATATTCGGGTCACGGATGATGTCTTCATAATGCCATTGCACGGTGTCAACCCAATTTTTAGCATACAACAGATACTCTATAGTTCCTTTGGCGTATGGGTTTAAAGTAGGTTGGTAAACATCGTCTATAACGTGATAATCTTTGATACATTGTTCAAAAATCGGGAAGGCAAATTGTGAAAACATAACGCAGTTTTTATTTTATTTCTTAGTAATCAACCTAAAGGTCTCGGGTGCAAAGATAGTTTTTTATACTTTTACCTCAACAAAATTTAAGTCGTCCATGCACATTCATTACATTTCTGAGCAAAACAGTATTCTCAACCATTTTTTGGCCCAAATTCGTGATGTTACCATCCAAAAAGACAGCATGCGTTTTCGAAAAAATATTGAGCGCATCGGTGAAATTATGGCGTATGAGTTGAGTAAAACACTGGAATATAAAAACATCGATGTTCAGACTCCGTTAGGCATCAAACACACCACAACCATAGCCGATCACGTGGTTTTGTGTTCTATCCTTCGCGCCGGATTGGCTTTACATACCGGTTTTATGAACATCTTTGACAATGCGGAAAACGGATTTGTATCGGCTTACCGCCACCATTACAACAACGACGATCAGTTTGAGATTTTGGTAGAATACCAAGCGGCACCGTCTTTTGAAAACAAAAACCTCATCTTAATAGATCCGATGTTGGCCACCGGACAATCGATAGTAGCTGTTTTACACAAATTGCATTTGGAACAAAAGCCGAAAGAAATCCACATTGCCGTAGTCATTGCCGCGCCGGAAGGCATAGCGTATTTGGAAGAAAACTTACCGAACAATTGTCATTTATGGGTAGCCGCTTTGGATGATCGCCTGAATGAGAAAAACTACATCATTCCCGGGTTAGGCGATGCCGGAGATTTGGCTTATGGCAGTAAGTTATAATTGCGCAAAAAAGGCGGTAAAACTCCCTACAGTTAACAAAAGCAATACGATTTCCTGATACATTTTGTTTTGGGAGTATTCGATATTGTTTGTCGTCATTACGGCTAAAGGGAAAAACGTAAACAGCAACATTGCGTTGTTTTTTTCGGGAGAAAGGATAAAAACGATACTGCCAATGAGAAATCCAAATACCATTTTCTTGTAAGACGCTTGTAAAATCAACGGTCTGTTGGTTAACGTAAATACCATCGATAGTAAAAAATACAAAGCAACCACAACATAAAAAGACAAGGCTGCGTTTTGGAAATTGTTAGTGAAATAATTCCATTCTAAATGCATTTGCGCCTGAAGTACAATGTGGTCAATCCACGATTTGTCTATCAACAAAGCCGCCACCAAAAAAACCACAGTGGTGGTCACAAAAGCCACAAACGGCAGCAACCAATTTCGGTAATCCCGCGACACATGGAAGATGATTGAAATGTAAACTAAAAGCACAAAAAGGATACACCAAAAATGGAATAATGAGGCGATGAAAATCCACATCGAAGCATCGAAAATTTTCTCTTTTGGCGCTTTTAAGGTTTGCAACGAAATGAGCCTTCTCATCGCTAAGAGCAGAAAGAAATTGGCAAACAACAAGTTGGAATGGCTAAAAACTGATGGAAAAAGCATCAAATACAACAAGAAAAAGAAAATGGCATAGCTGCTGTTTTTGGTCAGTTCATTTTTCTTAACTATAAAATTCACCAAGAAAAAACAAACCAATAAAAGAATGATTAACAAAGCATTAGCCGAATTTCCAATAACAGTAACGGATTGGCTTAACAAGCTGTTTTGGTAAACAAAAAAAGAAGCTAAAAGCAAAAGAAACACCAAGGCATAATTTACAATGCTTGATTTTTTAAAAATGCTTGTAATCATGAGGATATTTTATACATTTGTGGTGTAAATATAACATTTTATACAATGAAAGCATTTTTCGAAGCTATTCAAACTTTATTTGTAGACTTTTTATTCAAACCTTTAGATTGGTTACGCGAATTAGAATTGAGCAACTGGTGGTTGGCCAATATTGTTAGCTGGACTTTAATCATTGTTTGTTGCAGATACATCGTTTACTGGTGTAAAGAGTTGAAAAAGCACCAAGCCAACAACGAAGAAAATCAAGATACAACGGCTCACTCATTCTTAAGCTAAGTCGAAGCCGATATCTTTCCTGAAATACATCTTATCAAAATGTAACTTGTTTATGTTTTGGTAAGATTTTTTTATGGCTTCTTGGTACGTAGTTCCAAAAGACGTCACGGCCAAAACCCTTCCGCCATTGGTTACCACTTGACCGTTTTCTAATTTCGTTCCCGCATGGAATACTATCGAATCAGAAACATTTTCAATACCTGAAATGGCAAATCCTTTGTCGTATTCTTCAGGATAACCGCCGGAAACAACCATAATGGTGGTAGCGCTACGAGGATCAATAGTTAAGGTTACTTCATCTAGCTTTTGAGCGGCTACTGCTTGAAACAACGTCACCAAATCCGATTGGATTCTCGGCATAACTACTTCGGTTTCCGGATCGCCCATTCTTACGTTATACTCAATTACCATAGGTTCGCCTTTAACAATAATCAAACCGATAAACACAAATCCTTTGTATTCGATACCGTCTTTTTGCAAACCGGCAACGGTTGGTTTTACAATTCGGCTTTCGATTTTTTCCATCAACACTTCATCCGCAAACGGCACTGGTGACACAGCACCCATTCCTCCGGTATTCAAACCGGTATCGCCTTCTCCAATTCGTTTGTAATCTTTCGCCGTTGGCAATAGTTTGTAGTTTTTACCATCGGTTAGTACAAAACAACTCAATTCGATTCCGTCCAAAAATTCTTCGATAACTACTTTGGAGCTGGCGGCACCAAACTTGGCATTCACCAACATATTGCGCAATTCGTTTTGGGCTTCTTGTAAATCTTGCAAAATTAAAACGCCTTTCCCGGCTGCTAATCCATCTGCTTTTAACACAAAAGGTGGTTGCAGAGTGGTTAAAAATTGACAGCCTTGCGCTACGGTTTCAGCGGTAAAACTGGCATAGGCTGCAGTTGGAATTTGGTGTTTGACTAAAAATTCTTTGGCAAATTCTTTACTGCCTTCGAGTTGTGCGCCTAATTTGGAAGGACCAATTACCGGAACGTGGTTGATTTGAGCATCGTTTTTGAAAAAGTCGTATACGCCGAGTACCAATGGATCTTCGGGACCAACTACTACCATGTCAATCTGTTCGCTGAGAACTAAGGCTTTGAGCGCTTCAAAATCCGTTGGGCTTACGGCAACATTTGTTGCTATAACGGCAGTACCGGCATTTCCCGGTGCCACAAAAAGCTTTTCGCAAGACGGACTTTGTAATAATTTATAGGCTAAAGCATGTTCCCTTCCTCCGGAACCCAGTAGTAAAATAGTCATGGTGTGTGTTGTTTGTAGTTGTGGCACAAAAGTAGTTTGTTTTTGATGGATTTTAAAGTCATTCTTTTAAAAAATTGTCGGCGCAACGCTTTGCTTTTCTTATTTTTGGTGAAAATTCACAGCGGTGTTTCCACTATTTCATTTTTCGCTTTGGTTAAAAGGCTTTCCGATAAAGAAAGCGCAAACGGAATTTGACCATATCCAAAATATTGCTGAAGAGGAATATCCTCAGTACATCGCCCATAAAAGAAATGAAATTGTTGCGTTTCACCTCAACCACAATACTTCTTACAGAGCATTAGTCGGAAATGCGAATCCAAAAAACTGGGAAGCACTTCCGGTGATGACCAAGAAAGATTTTCAAAAACCGCTACAAGAAAGGCTTTCGGAAGGATATACAACCAAAACCGTCTATGTCAATAAAACCTCCGGTTCGAGCGGCGATCCTTTTATTTTTGCTAAAGATAAATTTTCGCATGCCTTAACTTGGGTCAATATCATTGCGCGTTTTGGTTGGTTTGGCATCGATTTTAACCAATCTTTGCAAGC
>JBEBBH010000108.1:0-7233 GCA_041158485.1 Bacteroidota bacterium
CAAAGCGGCTAAAGAACCTTTATCGTATGTCGGGATCAATTCGGTTGGCTTAAGACGTCGCGGATTCACTTCTGAAAAAATCAGAGAGATTCAAGATATTTACCGAATTTTATACCAAAAAAATTACAACACTTCCCAAGCCATGGCTATCATTGAAGGCGAGATGGAAGCCACACCGGAGCGCGATGAGATTTTAGATTTTATCAGAAACTCTTCGAGAGGAATTATGAAAGGTTATTCAGGATCTTACTAAGAGTTATCAGTTTACACAAACCACAAAAAAATAAACAATAAACATACATTACAATGGCATCTACAGCAGATATTAGAAACGGATTATGCATTAAGTTTAACCACGATATTTATAAAATTATCGAATTTTTACACGTAAAACCGGGTAAAGGACCGGCTTTCGTTAGAACCAAATTGAAAAGTTTAACCAACGGTAAAGTATTGGACAATACTTTTTCTGCCGGACACAAAATTGATGTAGTTCGTGTGGAAACACATACTTTCCAATATTTGTATGCTGAAGGGAATGATTTCCACTTTATGAATACAGAATCTTACGAGCAAATCACCTTGAACAGAGACGTTTTAGATGCTCCGGATTTGTTAAAAGAAGGGACTAACGTAATGGTTCAAATTAATACTGAAACTGAGATGCCGTTAGCAGTAGACATGCCGGCTTCTATCATTTTAGAAGTAACTTACACAGAACCGGGTGTAAAAGGAAACACTGCTACCAATGCCACCAAACCGGCTAAAGTAGAAACAGGAGCTGCCGTTAACGTTCCGTTATTTATCAACGAAGGTGACAAAATCAAGATTGATACAGCTACCGGTAAATACATGGAAAGAGTGTAATTAATTTGAAAATGAATCAATTTGAAAATTTGAAGATTAATCTATTCTGATTCTTAGCCATTTTCAAATTATCAAATTATCAAATCTTCAAATCAAAATATGAAATTCCCAAGAATACATTCTCTCAAAGAAATTGCTGAAATCATCGGGTGTCACTATGTTGGTGCCGATGATTTTGCGGTTCATGGCATGAACGAAATTCACGTGGTTGAACCCGGTGATATTGTTTTTGTCGACCATCCGAAATATTACGATAAGGCCTTGCAATCGGCGGCGACTATTGTTTTAATCAACAAAGAAGTAGATTGTCCTGACGGCAAAGCTTTATTGATTTCCGACGATCCTTTCCGTGATTTTAATGTGTTAACCAAGCATTTTCGTCCTTTTGTAGCCGCCAATGTCAGTATTTCGGCTTCGGCTCAAATAGGAGAGGGAACTGTTATTCAACCCAATTGTTTTATCGGCAATAACGTGAGTATCGGTAAAGACTGTTTGTTGCACGCCAATGTCATTGTTTACGATAATACGGTAATAGGCGATAATGTAATCATCCATTCCGGTACTATTTTAGGAGCAGATGCTTTTTATTACAAAAAGCGTCCGGAAGGCTTTGATCAATTGTTGTCCGGCGGCAGGGTTGTGATTGAAGACCATGTCGGCATCGGAGCATTGTGTACCATCGATAAAGGTGTTACCGGTGATACAACTATTGGTGCCGGAACTAAAATAGACAATCAAGTGCATGTTGGTCACGATACTGTTATCGGTAAAAAATGCTTGATTGCATCTCAAACCGGTATTGCCGGTTGTGTGGTTATTGAAGACGAAGTTACCCTTTGGGGTCAGGTCGGCACAACCAGTGGCATCACTATAGGAGCCAAAGCAGTGGTGTTAGGGCAAACCGGAGTAACCAAATCTATCGAAGGTGGTAAAAGCTATTTTGGCACGCCGGTAGAGGAATCTCGTGAAAAATTAAAACAATTGGCCAACGTAAAACGTATCCCTGATCTTTTAAATAAATTGAAATAAGTTATGGGCGCTAAAACTATCGTTCAAAATTTTTACAAATCTGATGTCCTTTTGGAATCGGATAAAGTTAATGCCTTATTACATCCCGATGTTATCTTGGAATGGCATAGCACTAAAGGCTTTTTAAAACTCAACAAAGATCAAATGATTGAGTTGAGCGAAGGACTCAGTAAAGCCTATGTTCGCTCTAAAACCCGAATTTCCCATATTCTTTCGGATGGCAACACAGTAAGTGTTCGTTATTCGCATTATGTAAAAACTATTGAAAATCCGAGAGAGGAAATGTTATTGGCCCATTTTATGGTTATTTGGGAAGTCAAAGACGATAAATTGTATCGCGGTTACCAAATGAGCCAACTATAGTAATTTTACAAAAAACTGTAAACGGAGCACTAAACACTGAATAGTATTTCATACTTTTGCAACACATAAAATAAACACAAAAAAACAAACACAAACATGAGCGTTTTAGTCAATAAAAATTCAAAAATAATAGTACAAGGTTTTACCGGAAGCGAAGGAACTTTTCACGCTTCTCAAATGATTGAATACGGAACCAATGTGGTTGGTGGCGTTACGCCGGGAAAAGGTGGTTCTACGCATTTAGACCGTCCGGTTTTCAACACTGTTAAAGATGCCGTTGATCAAGCCGGAGCCGATACTTCAATTATTTTTGTACCACCGGCCTTTGCTGCTGATGCTATTATGGAAGCTGCCGATGCTGGAATCAAAGTAATCATTGCCATTACTGAAGGTATTCCGGTAGCAGATATGATTAAAGCGTACAATTTTGTGAAAGGAAAAGACTGTCGTTTGGTTGGTCCAAACTGTCCGGGGGTGATTACTCCTGAAGAAGCCAAAGTAGGTATTATGCCGGGCTTTGTGTTTAAAAAAGGAAATGTAGGTATTGTATCTAAATCGGGTACTTTGACTTATGAAGCAGCAGACCAAGTAGTAAAACAAGGTATGGGTATTACTACAGCTATCGGTATTGGTGGAGATCCAATTATTGGAACAACCACTAAAGAAGCCGTAGAATTGTTAATGAACGATGCTGAAACCGAATGCATCATCATGATTGGTGAAATCGGCGGACAATTAGAAGCTGATGCTGCCAGATGGATTAAAGCTGACGGAAACCGTAAACCGGTAGTTGGTTTTATTGCCGGAGAAACTGCTCCTAAAGGAAGAACAATGGGACATGCCGGAGCTATTGTTGGTGGTTCAGACGATACAGCCGAAGCCAAAAAACGCATCATGAGAGAATGTGGTATCCACGTAGTAGATTCTCCAGCAGAAATTGGTAAAAAAGTAAAAGAAGTAATGGGATAATTGATCCCTATTTATATAAAAAAAGCCTCGAGAAATCGGGGCTTTTTTTGTGGTGCGAAATATTAAAATTAATTCGGAAACGGATTCGACCATTTTACATCTGAATACACATTATTCCCCGATAAGGTTTTGAGAAAGGCAATCACAGCATTAATCTCTTGGGCGTTCAAATGCAATTGTTGACCAAAGCCGTTGGGCTTTAATCTCGGATCTAAATTGGTATTAACCTGAGCTGCATTGGTTAAATTTCCGTAATGTCCAATGGCAGCTTGCAAAGTGGTAATTACTCCGGTATGCATCATTGGACCATTAGTAGTAACACCGTCCGGTTTAATCAAATCTCTTAAACTTGGTGCACGGGTTACAGTATTGTCCGGACCACCATTGATAGAACCACCAATTCCATTATTGCGTGAGTTGGGATCGATATCAAACTCCGGTGCCGCATGACAAGCCGCACAGCCCAATCCTCCTGAAGTTCTGTTTCCTGTAGCATCAAAAACCGGTGGTGAAAGAAAAAGATTCTTGCCTTGATTTTCCTGCGGTGTAAAATTCGGAAATGGTTGACCTTCATTAGCTACTTGCGTTCTGCCAATGTCATATTTACTGTCAAACGACTGTATGCTGCGTACGAATTGTGCCAAAGCCAATTGAATTTTATTCTCCGTGATTTCTTCTGAACCATAAACAAAAGTAAAGAGTTCTTTATAGTATCCGATATTACTGAGCTTTGTAATCAAGTCATTGAAGTTTTGATCGCCATTGGTACCGCTGAAGCCCATTTCACCGTGGTCTTTGATAGGCATAGTAGTTTGGGTTTCTAAATTTAAAGCGCGTTCATCCCAGAAAAATCTGGTTTCATTGGCAAATCGCACATTGATAAGTCGCATTGAATGTCTGCCTGTAGTGCCATTAACGCCTGTACTGGCAATATTGGTATCGCTGAAAGCATTGGCTTGTTGGTGACAACTCGAACAAGAAATAGTATTGTTGGAAGACAAGTTTTTATCATAAAACAATACTCTTCCCAAAGTGGCACCTTTATTCGTAATTGAATTGCCGGCAGTGTTGTCTTTAGTGATATAACCGGGAATGGATTGATTGGCGTAATTGTACAAGCTTTCCGGATTGATGTTACTACCAAAAGTAGCGGTTATAGCAGCATAAGGATCTATTTCAACATAGTTTGAACTGTCATCGCTACTACAAGAATAGGCGAATACAACAAGGAACAAAAGGCTAACTTTTTTATACATAATTTGTTTATTTGGTGGTTAGTGGTGGTGTCATTTTATTTGTTTACAATAATTTTAACTGTCTTATCAGTTTTATTATTAGCGATTTTGATAAAGTAAGTGCCGTTGTAAACCGCAGACAGGTCAAAGATACATAGCGTACTTCCTTGCACTATTTTTTGGGTTTGCAGTTGTTTTCCGAGAACATCAATTAAGGTAACTTCCAAATCTTTTTCTTGAATATCCGTTTGAATGGCGATAAACTCTTGCGCCGGATTGGGATATACTTTAATGTTTAAATCCGAGAGGTTAAAATCAGCATTTTCCAAAGTATACTGAGTGGTTGTTTCCGAAACTGAAGCCACTGTTGAAGCAGTTTTGTTGCCGTAAAATGTTGGGCCAACGGCATAAGGATAAGCCGAATTGTGATTGGCATCTACAGTGGTAAAGTAACAGTAAATTCCGTTAGGATATTCAGGGGTTACGCAAAAACGGCCATTGTGTTCGTCTAAATAGTCAGCACTAGTATGCGCAACAAATTCGTAGTCTTCTCTAAAATAGCCCAAAGGATAAGTAGTATTCACCGGCGGACCGTCAGTAACATTGGTACCGTTTGCATAATGGGTTCTGACAGTAATATTTCGCAATTGATAACTCGATTTGATCCTAACTATTCCTCCGGTTCCGTCAGCGTTAGCATAACCGTAAGCACCATAAATCGGAAAACCATCGTAGGCAAAACCAATCAGCGGCGAATGTTCGGTTGGGTTAATCACATACAATCCATCAGAAGGATAGGTTGCGCAAATGGTTGACAGTTGTACCAAATCTAAATTAAAAGCACTTGGATTTTGATGGTGGTGGTAATTGCCCATAGCCGGATGCGCTTTGGCACAATCAAAACCAATGCGTTCCGCATAAACCGCGTCACGATTCCATACGCCGTCGCCTGTACATCCCATAATTGGACCGCCGCAAACTTGACTAGTACTGTTTTTCCAAGAAACGCCATCGCGATAATCAAACAAAGCAACCCCGTTTTTAAACAATCCGATATTTCCGCCGTTGGTATTGGTAGGTGTACCGGTATTTTGAGTTGGGTTCAGCGGAAATCTGAATATAGCTCCATTTCGACTCGTGGCTAAAGAGGGATTTCCATCTAAAAACGGACCGGTAATGTAAGCCGGAATACCATTGGTAGTGACATAAACCCAATTGTTGGAATATTGCACCGTTTGTACGTTGGCCAATACCGCATCGTTAATAGGAGTTGGATTTCCTGAAACATAATGGCGTCCGGTAATACCCGTAGTATTTCGCAACCAAGAGGTAATCACGGGATTGGTTTGCGACCACGCAATAGAGGTAAAAATGAGTAGTGTACTGAATGCGATTTTTTTCATAATGGGTTAGGTTATTTTAACTTAGACGTCATACTGTTTTGATTCTTGCGCCCTTCTCAAATTATTTTTTAGGATAGGCGTAACGATGATTAAATAAAAATGTTTTATCAGTCAGGGTTTGCAAAAAGACTACCAAATCAACCCGATCTTTATCGCTCAATTGCATTGGTTTTGACAACGCTGCAGCGGTATGTTGGTTGGGCTGAATTGTATTGTAATGCTTGATAACTTCGTTTAAAGTTTTAAAACGACCATCATGCATGTAAGGGAATGTAAATTGGATATTCCTTAGTGTTGGTACTTTAAAATGCATCACGTCTTTTTCAAGACCGGTAATTTTTACTCTGCCATAATCTTGAAGTGTGGTATCAATCGACAGCCCATTATTTTCAAACGAATCACTACTGAAAAACGGTTCGACATGACAACCGGCGCAATGGCGTTGGAATACGGTATAGCCATTTGCTTCTTGCGGACTAAAAGTGGTTTCATTTCTTTTGACTTGATCGTATTTGGAGTTACTCGATTGCAACATTACTGTGAATTGTGCTAAGGCTTTTAAAAGGCGTTGAGACGTAATTTTGTCATCACCAAAAGCTTTGGTAAACAAGGTGCTGTATTTTTGACTTTGCTGTAGTCTGGCCACGATATTTTGTAGCTTTTCATCCATTTCTGTCGGGCTTTCAATAGGGTTGATGGCTTGAACTTCTAAATTATTGACTCCGCCATCCCAATGAAAGTGTTTGTTCCACGCTAAATTAATTAATGCCGGTGCATTTCGGGTGCCGATTCGACCTTCAATGCCATGACTTACATCGTGGTCAACGTGTGCAAATCCGGTAGCTTGCAAATGACAACTCGAACAAGAGATAGTATTGTCACGAGATAAAATCGGATCGTAAAATAGTTGTCTTCCCAACTGAAAACCTTCTTCAGTGAGAGGATTTTGATTGAAATTGTAGTGTGGTTTCGGCCAACCTTCGGGTACAGTAAAATAGATAGGCGTGGCTAGTTTGTCGGAGAAAGCTAAAATGCTCCAACCTATGCCCCCAATGCTAAGTATGAAACCGATTTTTTTCATTCTGAATAGAACATTTTGGTACTAATGTCGGCCAATTCCATGGCTGTTTTTCCGGGTGTCATAACCGTTGGCGTAATAGACAAATTGACTTCAGCTAAAAAAACCGCCAAATCCATTCCGATATTAATGGTATCATCTTTTGCAATAGTAACAGGAATAACCTTTCTGCGCAACGCATTATAGGGTGGAAGGTAACCGCCCAAATGAAATTGAAACTGCTGTTTTCTGGTTTTACAACTCGGACTTTGACCTTCTATCTTCAAATTGATGTAACCGCTTTGCCAAG
>JBEBBH010000109.1:0-7054 GCA_041158485.1 Bacteroidota bacterium
AGTTACACAGAGATTCACAGAGAAAAAGTGAGATGCACTGAGACTAAAGTTTGAATCTTTTTATTCCTTGTTTTAGCATTTTTGTATTAAAGTTTATGAGTAATCCGGTCGAGTAATTCCCAAGTTTCATATAGGTAAGAATTTGAGCGAAATGTACATCGGTTAAAGTTTCAACTGTTTTGAGTTCTATTACTAATCTGTTTTCAACTAATAAATCTATTCTGTAGCCTTGATCTAACTTTATTTCTTTATAAACTAAAGGGAATGGTTTTTCACACTCTACGGTAAGGTCATGTTTTTTTATTTCATAGAAAAGACATTCTTTGTAGGCAGATTCTAAAAGACCCGGACCAAGATGGCGATGTACTTCGATTGCTAATCCGATGATTTTTTCGGTTAATAAATTAGTTTCCATGATTTTCTGTGTATCTCCGTTTGCTCTGTGAATCTCTGTGATACTAAAGAAACGATTGCAATGCCAACTCATAGCTTTTCAAACCAAATCCAATGACAATTCCTTTGGCGTTGGGTGAGATAAACGATTGATGGCGGAACGACTCACGAGCAAATGTATTAGAAATGTGTACTTCAATAACGGGTGTTGTGATAGCTTTAACAGCATCGCCTATGCCAACCGAAGTATGGGTGTAGGCAGCTGCGTTTAAGAGAATGCCATCGTATGAAAATCCGACTTCCTGAATTTTGGTGATGAGTTCGCCTTCTACATTGCTTTGAAAATAACGCAACTCCAGGCTTGGGTATTTCTTTTGTAAGTGCTGAAAGAAGTCTTCAAAAGTAGTGTCGCCGTATATTTCAGGTTCACGTTTGCCTAATAAGTTTAGATTAGGGCCATTAATAATCATGATTTTCATAAGAAGAATTTTAAGTAAAAATAAAAAACCGCTGTCGAACGGACAACGGTTTAGGGTTAAACTTTCTTTTTTTATCAGAAACGATAACCTAGCGAAAGTTGAATCGTTCTGTTTTTGACTTCAGCATTTTTGTTGGCTTCGGTTAAACCGGCAACATAACGCGCTTGGAGTAAGAAATGATCGGTGATATTATAACCTAAACCACCGGCCAAACCAAAATCAAAGGTTTCGCCTTCAAACTGATCTTGTACATTTTCATTGACCAAGAAGGAGAATTGCGGTCCGGCTTCAAAACTCAACTTGTTTTTGGTTAGATAGAATTTGGCCAACACGGGAACAGTAATGTAGTTGTAATTGATGTCGTCAAATGCGGCTTCATCAATTTTAGTGCCTTGCGAGGAGTAGACCAACTCCGGTTGCAAGGACAAATTCTCCAGTACTTTAATTTCAAGTAAGGCACCAAAATGGAAACTGGTGTACGTAGAGCCTTCCACATTGTTGCCTTCTAAATTGGCAAAATTAGCTCCGGCTTTTAGTCCGAGCTTTAGTGTTTGCGCCTGTAAGCTCGCTATACTGCCCAGAAATACTAATAAAACAATTGCTTTTTTCATAGTGTGCGGGTTTAAGATTGGATTACTATTATTGTCATAACGATGTAAAATGGTTTTTATTATGAATAGAGAAGATGCATTTTGCATTAATAAACAGTAAATATGACGTTTTTTACGTTTATGCTAAAAAGGAGGTGTTTTTTTGATTTAGAGTTAAAGTGATGTTAGACAGTGTATTGCGCGGCAATTCTGTTAACAACCTTGTTAATAAGTCCGATTACAGTGATAATTCCTATTAAACTAAACTTCTAACTTTGTCGGTAATTAATTTAAAAATTAAACAAACATGAAAAAAATTATTTTAACTATGGCTGCTGTATTTGCTGTATCTTTCGCAAATGCACAAGACAAAAAAGAAAGTTCAGAAGGTTTCGCTAAAGGTGATTTATTCTTAACTGGAACTGCTGGATTTTCTAGCGAAAAAACTGGAGATGCTAAAGAAGACGGTATGACTCTTTCTCCAGGTGTTGGTTACTTCTTAACTGACAACATTGCTTTGGTTGGTGCTTTAGAGTACACTTCTAACAAAGTAGGTGATGCTAAAACTACTGGTTTTGGTGTTCATGCTGGTGTTAAATACTTTTGGACTCCAGCTAGCAAATTTTCATTATCTATTGGTGGTGAATTATTTTTAGACACAATGAAAGATCCAGCTGATGTTAAAACTAAAGAAATTGGTTTAAACGTTCCTGTAGGTTTACATTATTTCGTTTCTGATAGTTTCGCAATTACTTCTACTTGGGGTGGTTTCGGTTATTCATCTAACGATAACGGAGGTGACGGAGCTGACAAAACTAACAAATTCAATTTAGGTCTTGATATGTCAACAATCAGCTTTGGTTTGATCTACAAAATCTAATTTCAATTGTTTGATATTCAATTAAACCACACTTATAGTGTGGTTTTTTTGTTAAATAAACTATAATCAAAATTTGTAATTTAACAGAAAAGAACTACTTTAGCTGAACTAATTTTTTAAAATTAAACAAACATGAAAAAAGTTATTTTAACAATGGCTGCTGTATTAGCAGTGTCTTTCGCAAATGCACAAGACAAAAAAGGTGGATCTAGCGACATGAAATTCGGTGTTAAAGCTGGTCTTAACAATTCTAACTACACTGGTGATGCTGATTCTGATGCAGCTACTAGCTTTTACGTAGGAGGTTTAGTTGATTTTGCTGTTTCTGAAAAATTTCACGTACAACCTGAATTATTGTACTCTGTAGAAGGTGCTGACGAGGATTCAATGACTTTCTTAAGATTACCAATCATGGCTAAGTATTATGTTGCTGATGGTTTCAGTTTACAAGCTGGTCCTGAGTTTGCATTTAAAATTGCTGCTGAAAATGAATTAACAGATGAATTTTCTAAATCATTAGATTACGGTTTAGGACTTGGTGCCGGTTATGAATTAGAGTCAGGTTTGTTCTTTGACGCTAGATATAACTTAGGTTTAGCTAACATTTCTGATGTTGATGGTTTCGATGTAGGAACTTCTAGCATCCAAGTAGGTTTAGGATACAGATTCTAATCTTACCAAAGATTATAAATGAAAACCTCTCAATTTGAGAGGTTTTTTTATGCATAATAGTTTTTGTGTGTGAATAAAATACTACTTTTGCCATCAAACTTAAAACAACGGATAATGAAAAAAATTTTTGTGGCTATCGTAGCGTTTATTGGTTTGGGATCACTCCATGCCCAAAATGTTAAGTACGGATTGAAAGGCGGTTTGAATATTGCTAATCTAAATGTGTCGGGAGAAGCATCACCGAGCATGAATTCGATTGTGAATCTCCACATTGGTGCTTTTGCTGAATTTAAAATAAACAAAAAAGTAGCTTTTCAACCTGAATTGCTTTACTCAATGCAAGGCGCTAAATACAGTCAGATTATCAATGTTGAAGGTACAAATTATGATACTAATAACACTTTGAAATTTGCCTATTTGAATATTCCGTTGATGTTTAAATATTATCCGCAAAGTCAATTTTATTTTGAGGCAGGGCCGCAACTGGGCTTGTTAACCTCGGCAAAAGTTGATGTAGATGTGGTAGGTTTTGGTTCCGGTAGTGATGATGTAAAAGAATTTTTTAAAACCGTTGATTTCGGAATGAATGTAGGTTTAGGGTACAATTTTTCTAAGAATGTACTCGTTAGTGCCAGATACAATTTCGGGTTGTCTAACATAGCTGATACAGAGCCCGGAGATAATACAAAAATGAAAAACAGCGTTTTCTCCTTGTCTTTAGGATATATTTTTTAAGAATTCGCTATCCCTTTAAAACCTCTCTATTCGAGAGGTTTTTTTATACCTACACTTTTCGTTTCTTTGTGGTATGAACTGGAGTCCATATATCAAAAGTTTTCAATCGTATCTTAAAATTGAACGGGGTTTGTCTAAAAACACCGTAGCCAATTACACCTTCGATTTAGAGCGTTTGTGTGCTTTTTTAAATGGAAACAACATTAGCGTTGCACCCGAAAAAATTACTGAAGAAACCATACAGCAGTTTATTTATGCGGTTTCCAAAGAGGTGAATGCGCGTTCTCAAGCCAGAATCATTTCCGGACTGAAAAGTTTTTTTTCCTATTTAATTTTCGAAGATTATCGAACCGATAGCCCGATGGAATTGATAGAAGCGCCTAAGATTGGTCGGAAATTGCCCGATACACTCAGCGTAGCAGATATTGATAATTTAATAGCGGCTGTCGATTTGTCTACACCCGAAGGCGAACGCAATCGCGCCATTTTAGAGACCTTATACAGTTGTGGTTTGCGGGTTTCTGAGTTGGTTTCGCTCAAAATATCCGATTTGTTTTTCGATGAAGGTTTTGTAAAAATTACCGGTAAAGGCAATAAACAGCGATTTGTCCCTATTGCCCAAAGTACACAGCGCTATATCGAAAGTTATAAAAATCATATTCGCAATCATCTCAATATAGCTAAAGGTCATGAAGACACCTTATTCTTGAACCGAAGAGGAAAGCAACTCACCAGGGCGATGGTTTTTACGATTATCAAGACTTTAGCCGTTACAATCAATTTGCAAAAGAATATTAGTCCACATACTTTGCGGCACTCTTTTGCAACTCATTTGTTGGAAAACGGCGCCGATTTAAGGGCAATTCAAATGATGCTTGGTCATGAATCCATCACTACTACAGAGGTCTATGTTCATTTGGATCGCAAACATTTAACACAAATAATACATACATTTCATCCGAGAAAAGTGTAGTTTGTCGATTTTTTGGTTATTTTTGCCACGTCAAACAACAATAACCCCAAACTGTTTACAATGAAATTTAACCAAATTTTTGTGGTGGATGATGATAAGATTCATCATTTTATGATCAAAAAACTATTGCAAAACAATCAAATTGATGTCAGTCCCAGTTTTTTTGAAAATGGATTTGATGCCATTAACGGACTAAAAAACTGCATCAATAACGGTGATAAATTGCCGGATTTGATTTTATTAGATATCAACATGCCAATACTGGATGGTTGGCAGTTTTTGGAAGAATTCAAGGCCATTAAAAATGACTTGACTAAGGATATTGTGATTAACATACTCACTTCTTCAGATGATAAAGAAGATTTGAATAAAGCTGAGTTGTTTAAAGAAGAAATTCATAGATACTATACCAAGCCCGTAACCGGCGCACTCATTAAAGATATATTCCAATAAAAAAGGCGACTGTTAAGTCGCCTTTTTTGATGTTTATTTTGCAATATTCACCGCTCGAGTTTCGCGGATTACCGTAATCTTCACTTGACCCGGATAAGTCATCTCAGTTTGGATTTTCTGAGAAATCTCAAACGATAAGTTAGCTGCCATATCGTCGCTTACTTTTTCGCTTTCTACGATCACACGAAGCTCACGTCCGGCCTGAATAGCATAAGCATTTTTCACACCATTAAATCCGAAGGCAATATTTTCTAAGTCTTTCAAACGTTGGATGTAAGAATCCAATACCTGACGACGCGCGCCCGGTCTGGCTCCTGAAATAGCATCACAAACCTGAATGATTGGTGAAATTAAATATTTCATTTCAATCTCGTCGTGGTGCGCTCCGATAGCGTTACATACTTCTTCTTTCTCACCGTATTTTTCAGCCCATTGCATTCCTAATAAAGCGTGTGGTAAATCACTTTCTGTATCCGGCACTTTTCCGATATCGTGTAATAAACCGGCGCGTTTGGCCAATTTTACATTCAATCCTAATTCGGCTGCCATGATACCACACAATTTGGCTACTTCACGCGAGTGTTGCAACAAGTTTTGTCCGTAAGACGAACGGTATTTCATACGACCAACTACTTTAATCAATTCTGGATGTAAACCGTGAATACCTAAGTCGATTACTGTACGTTTACCTACTTCGGCAATTTCTTCCTCGATTTGTTTAGTAGTTTTAGCTACGACTTCTTCAATTCTGGCCGGGTGAATTCTACCATCGGTTACTAATTTGTGTAATGATAAACGAGCGATTTCTCTTCTCACCGGGTCGAAACAAGACAAGATAATGGCTTCCGGTGTATCATCTACAATAATTTCAACTCCGGTAGCGGCTTCTAAAGCGCGGATGTTTCTTCCTTCGCGACCGATAATTCTACCTTTTACATCGTCTGACTCAATGTTGAATACCGATACACAGTTTTCAACGGCTTCTTCTGTTCCGACGCGTTGAATAGTATTGATGATGACTTTTTTCGCTTCTTGTTGTGCGGTAAGTTTCGCCTCTTCGATTGTGTCTTGGATATGCGACATCGCTTTGGTTTTGGCTTCTGCTTTTAAGCTTTCTACCAATTGCTCACGAGCGTCTTCCGCAGACAAGCCGGAAATTACTTCCAGCTGTTCTACTTGGCTTTTGTGTAATCTTTCTAATTCTTGGTGTTTTTTGTCAAGCAACTCGATTTTAGCCTCGTATTCTTTGGTTTTGGCTTCAAAATCGTCGTTTACTTTTTTGGCTTTGGCCAATTCACTGGATACTTGCGATTCTTTGTCGCGTGTTCTTTTTTCTACTTCAGCGATTTTTTTGTCTTTGTTTAAAATTTCTTTTTCGTGTTCCGATTTTAACTCCAAAAACTTCTCTTTGGCTTGCAATAATTTGTCTTTCTTGATGTTTTCGGCCTCTATATTGGCGTCTCTCAATATGGAGCTCGCTTCTTTTTTGGCGTTTTTAATCATGTTGGAGACATTGCTTTTCTCCAGGAATTTGGCAATTCCGAAACCTCCGCCGATTCCGGCAATTAGTGCAATTATTATTAGTGTAATTTCCATGTTTAATTTAGTATTTATCTATAAAAAAAGCCCACATTAGGTGAATGCATAAACTCGTAAAGACAAGTTTTGAGCTAACTCACTGTTCAAGGATCCGCGGTTTCAGCGGCTTGCTTTAGTAGCGACGATTTGCTCATTTTAATTTGTTAGTGTTGAGTTTACCAATTAAAATCTAATGTAGGCAGTGTCGTAATCTATGTTAAGAACGTTATTTTTTTTCGAGATAATCGAGCAATAAATCATTAAGTTTTTGCAGTCTTTCCTGCGTTTGTTTTCCGTCAAT
>JBEBBH010000110.1:0-2730 GCA_041158485.1 Bacteroidota bacterium
TACTAATGTCAAAATCCATACAGCCGCCTAAAGCGACAATACTTCCTAAAATCCTTGAAAAGCATGGTCATGCCAGAACCGATAATTACTATTGGCTCAACGAAAGAGAAAATCCGGAAGTTATTGCGTATTTAAATGCGGAAAACGAGTACTACCAAAAATCGACTGCCCACACCAAAGAGTTTCAAAACAGTTTGTTCGAGGAAATGAAAGCCCGAATTAAGGAAGATGATGAATCGGTGCCCTATTTCTACAACGGTTATTATTATATCACACGATTTGAAAAAGGCAAGGATTACCCAATCCATTCTCGAAAAAAAGGCAGTTTGGAGGTGCCTGAGGAAATTATGTTTGACTGCAATGAAATGGCCAAAGGACATGCTTATTTTAACTTGGCGGGTTTGAGTGTGAGTGAAGATAATGTTTGGGCGAGTTTTGGTGTCGATACCGTTTCCAGAAGACAATACACTATACAAATCAAAAATTTACAAACCGGAGAATTGCTCCCGGTTAAGATAGAAAACACTACCGGTGGCGCGACTTGGGCGAGTGACAATCAAACCTTATTTTATTCGCGTAAATACGAGCAAACCTTACGTCCGGATAAAATTTACAAACACAAATTAGGGACAAGTCCCGATAAAGACAAATTGGTTTTCTTTGAAAAAGATGAAACTTTTGATGTTTCGGTTTACAAATCGAAATCGAAAAAATACATCATCATCAACTCCAATAGTACCATGACTACGGAATACCGTATGGTTTTATCGGCTACACCGGATGCGAAGTTTACGGTTTTCCAAAAACGAACTCGAGGTTTGGAGTATTCGATGTCGCATTTCGGAGATCATTTTTACATCGTGACCAATAAAGACAAGGCAACCAACTTTAAGCTGATGAAAACGCCGGAAAACGCTACAGGAAAAGAAAACTGGATAGATGTGATACCGCACCGTGAGGAAGTTTTGCTGGAAGATATTGATATTTTTGCGGCATATTTGGTGGTTACTGAGCGTTACAATGGGTTGAATCAAATTCGAATTATGCCGTGGACCGGGAAAGGCGATTACTATTTGCCTTTTGACAGCGAAACCTTTACGGCTTACACGACCACCAATTTAGATTTTGATACCGAAATATTGCGTTATGCTTTCCAATCTTTGGCGACGCCTTCGTCGGTAATCGATTTTAATATGCGAACAAAAACCAAAACGGTTTTGAAAGAGCAAGAAGTAGTTGGCGGTACTTTTGATAAAAACAATTACACAGAAGAACGCGTTTGGGCTACCGCGCAAGACGGAACGCAAGTGCCCATTTCTATGGTGTATCGCAAAGGATTGCAAAAGAACAGCATGAACCCGACTTTATTGTACGCTTACGGTTCGTATGGCGTTACTATGGATTGCTATTTTTCAACGGTTCGCTTAAGTTTGTTAGACCGTGGCTTTATTTATGCCATTGCGCACATTCGAGGCGGAGAGGATTTAGGCCGACCTTGGTATGAAAATGGTAAACTACTGAAAAAGAAAAATACCTTCACGGATTTTATCGATTGTTCTCATTTTTTGATTGACCAACAATACACGTCAAACCATCATTTGTATGCAGAAGGCGGTTCAGCGGGCGGTCTTTTAATGGGTGCTATTATCAATATGGCACCGTCTTTGTACCACGGTGTAATCGCACAAGTACCGTTTGTAGACGTAGTGACCACAATGTTAGACGATAGTATTCCGCTTACGACCGGTGAGTATGACGAATGGGGCAATCCGAATGTGAAAAAGTATTACAATTATATGCTATCGTATTCGCCTTATGACAATGTTACGGCTCAGGCTTATCCGCATATGTATGTGTCTACCGGTTTACACGATTCGCAAGTGCAATATTGGGAACCGGCCAAATGGGTAGCCAAACTCAGAGTGTTGAAAACAGACGACAATCAATTGTACTTGGATACCAACATGGATGCGGGACACGGCGGTGCTTCGGGAAGGTTTGAAGCCATCAGGGAAATCGCCAAAGAATACAGTTTTTTGTTAGATTTAGAAGGAATAAAAAAATAGTTTAAAATATTTTATTAAATTTGCAACGTTTGGGAGTCTGTTAAAATGACTTCATAACTACGCCTTGACTAATTTATTTTATGAAAGAAGATATAAAAGCTTACGATAATGTATTGAGTTTAATAGGGAATACTCCGCTAATTAAACTTAACAGAATCACAGAATCTTTACCCGGAAACTTCTACGCAAAGGTGGAAGCTTTCAACCCGGGTCACTCCACTAAAGACAGAATTGCATTATATATTATTGAAGAGGCTGAGAGACAAGGAATTTTAACGCCGGGTGATACCATCATCGAAACCACCTCCGGAAACACCGGTTTCAGTTTGGCTATGGTAAGTATCATTAAAGGATACAATTGTATTTTGGCCGTAAGTTCTAAATCGTCTAAAGATAAAATAGACATGTTGCGCAGTTTGGGCGCTAAAGTATATGTTTGTCCGGCTCACGTTTCTGCCGATGACGAACGTTCGTACTACAACGTAGCCAAGCGTTTGCATGAAGAAACCAAAGGTTCGGTTTACATCAATCAATATTTCAACCAATTGAATATTGATGCACATTATAAAACTACAGGTCCTGAAATTTGGGAACAAACCAACGGAAAAATTACGCATTTAGTAGCTTGTAGCGGAACTGGCGGAACCATTTCCGGAGCTGCTAA
>JBEBBH010000111.1:0-3474 GCA_041158485.1 Bacteroidota bacterium
TGATTAAGCCTTTCAGGTTTTTTTGGTATTTTAAAGCATATTCCATGGCCAAAATACCGCCCCAAGATTGGCCTAATAAGTAGAAGTTGGAGTTGTCTAATTTCAAGGCTTTGCGCACTTGTTCAACTTCTTCCACAAAACGGTCAATGTTCCATAATCTATTATCATTGGGTTGGTCGCTGTAGTAAGAACCTAGCTGGTCATAATAAATGTATTCAATGCTTTCTTGTGGAAAATAACCGTCAAAACTCTCAAAAAACTCATGAGTTCCACCCGGACCGCCGTGTAATAATAAAACCTTAATTTTAGGATTATTACCAACTCTTTTGGTCCATACTTTAAATTCACCCACCGGTGTTTTAATCGGAATCATTTTAATCCCTCCGGTGAATTGGTCATCTCTTTGAGAAAAGTCAAGGTAATTTTCTTTTACAGTATCAGCTGGTTTGTTTTCCTTACATCCGGAAAATAAAAATAGTGTCAGTAATGCGTAAACCAATAATTTTATTTTCATGGTGTAAAAAGTTTAATTAGCTGTATATTTTACGGTACAAGTCTTTGTATTTTTCCATTACAATTTTACGCTTCAATTTCAAAGTAGGCGTAAGGTGACCACCATCGATAGACCAAACTTCAGGCGTTAATTCAAAGCGTTTGATTTTTTCCCAGTTTCCGAAACGCTCGTTGATTTTTTCCACTTCTTGGGCTACACGTTCAATCACTTCAGGATTAGCAGCTATTTCGGCCGGAGTTGTACCGATGTTCAGATTTTTGCGTTTGGCCCATTCTTGGATAAAATCAAAACTCGGTTGAATGAAAGCGGCCGGCATTTTTTCGCCATCACCGATTACCATGATTTGTTCGATGAACAAGGATTGTTTCATGGCATTTTCAATCAACTGTGGTGCAATGTATTTACCACCGGAAGTTTTGAACATTTCTTTCTTGCGGTCGGTTATTTTTAAGAAACCGTCTTTATCCACTTCTCCGATATCACCGGTATGGAAGTAACCGTTTTTGATAACTTCGTCGGTTAATTGTTGGTCTTTGTAATAGCCCATCATTACATTCGGACCTTTGCAGAGAATTTCGCCGTCTTCGGCAATTTTGACTTCTACATTATTGATTACTCGTCCTACAGTACCTACACGGAAACCACCGTTTCTTTGATCGTTTACAGTAATTACGGGTGATGTTTCGGTTAATCCGTAACCTTCCATAACCGGCATTCCGGCGGCGGCGAATACGCGAATCAAACGGTGTTGCAAGGCTGCACTTCCGGAAACCATCACATTTAAGTTTCCGCCCAAACCTTCTTTCCATTTGCTGAATATCAGTTTACGGGCTATTTTTAATTGGAATTCATACCACCAACCATTAGCGCCGTAAGGTTCGTAACGCAAACCTAAGTCGATGGCCCAAAAGAATAGTTTCCTTTTCAATCCGGTTAATTCTTCTCCTTTAGCGATGATTTTATCGTATACTTTTTCCAATAGTCTTGGTACTACTGAGAAAACAGTCGGTTTAACTTCTTTAATATTATCGGACAACTTTTCAATGGATTCGGCAAAGTAAATAGACACCGAATAGTATTGGTAGATGTATAAAATGACGCGTTCGAATATGTGACAAATCGGAAGGAAACTCAGGGCAACACTAGTGCTTTCCTCAAAAGGAATACGTGGCGAACTGTCTAATACATTGGAAACTATATTGTGGTGTGACAACATTACACCTTTGGGTTTTCCGGTGGTTCCTGAAGTATAAATGATAGTGGCTAATTCTTCAGGTTTGACGTTGTTTTTTCGGTCTTCCACCACATCTTGATTACTTTGGTCTTGACCCAATTCTAAGAGTTCGAGCCAACTTTTACAGCCTTCAATGTTGTCAAAAGAATAGACTTCTTCTAAAAGAGGTAACTCGGATCTCACCGCCATTAATTTTTGGTAAACCACTGCATCGGAAACAAAACAATATTTGGATTCGGAATGGTTTAAAATATAAGCGTAATCCTCTGACGCTATAGTCGGGTAAATCGGCACCGTTTGTGCGCCAACTTGCAAAACGCCCACATCCATAATATTCCATTCTGTTCGGTTAGTGGAAGAAATGATGGCTATTTTATCATTTTTTTGAAGATTCAGGCGAATTAAAGCTCTGGAAACAGCGTTTGCTTTATCGATATATTCTTGTGTAGAAGTCGCAACCCATTGTCCGTTATATTTGGTAACGAGGCAATTAGGAAGATTATTTTTTTTCAGCTGATAGTAGGCAAAATCAAAAAGGCGTGTGATCTCTGTCATTGTAGTCCGTTAATTTGTTGCAAATTAAGGATTATTGTTTTCAAACACAATATTAATTTTAAATATGACCGAGATAGCGCTGAAATATGTAGTTTTGCATCGTTTGATTTTAAACTCAAGATGAAAAAATTCCCTCGATTTTCAGAATATAAAATTTTGGTTGTCAGATTATTGTTGGCTTACCTTTTTTATTTTATTGCTCGTGTCTTATTTTATGTGTACAATCGAAATTTAATCAGCGTTGACAGTGTAACAGATTTTATCCAATTGTGTTATCACGGATTGGCATTCGATACCACTACCATTTTGTATACCAACGCTTTATTCATCTTGTTGTCGGTTTTACCGTTGTTGGTTAATACCCGTAAAAACTTCCAAAAAGGCTTGTTTTATTTGTATTTTGCGACCAATTTGTTGATGTATTCGGCTAATTTCATCGACTTTATTTATTACCGCTATACGTTTAGTCGAAGCACCAGAGCGTCTTTAGATACTTTGGAAAATGAGAGTAATAAAAGCGAATTGTTCTTTAATTTTTTACTCAATTATTGGCATGTCTTTTTGTTGTTTTTTGCCTTGGCTTATGTTTGGATTTTATTGTACAAGCGCACTCGAGTGAAGCACGTGAGTGAAAAACCTACGTTTAAATATTTTGCCGCTTCAACCGCCAGTTTTCTGCTTATCGTTACGCTTTGTATTGGTGGTATTCGAGGTGATTTTAAAAAGAGTACACGTCCGATTAATATGTTGGATGCCAGTCGATATGTGCAAAATGCCGGGCAAGCCGATGTGGTTTTGAACACACCATTTGCCATTATCAGAACTTGGAATACCAATACGTTTAAGAAAGTTAATTTGGTTCCGAAGGCTACCGTTGATAGTTTACTGATTCCGATTAAGCAGTATAATAATAATCCGCCTACGAAACCGAATGTGGTTATTTTTATTTTAGAAAGTTTTGCCCGAGAATACAACGGAGCTTTCAATAAAGGTACTAAAATCCCCGATTATCAAGGTTACACTCCGTTTGTAGATTCGTTGGCACAGCACAGTTTGATTTTTACCAATGCACACGCTAACGGATGGAAATCTATACACGGCATGTCTTCGGTTTTGGCCGGAATTCCGTCTTTTAAAGATGCTTTTACGTCATCGCCTTATCCGAAGCAAA
>JBEBBH010000112.1:0-10933 GCA_041158485.1 Bacteroidota bacterium
GCGCTTTCCTCTATCCAACCGATGGTTTCGTCGGTGAGTTCGACTTTTTTCCAGTTGGCAATGCTTTCCAAGATGAACACTTTGGTGCCTTCGTGTAAAACGGTAGCCTCAGGACTATTCACTTTTGGTTCATTTTTCAAAGCGGTAGATTCAGCAAATATAATGGCCGGTTTTTCGTTAATCATTCGGTTTTTCTCATAAAATCCGGAACTCGCAGCTAAGCCAATACCCAATAGCCAAACAAACATCCCGAAGAAGAAAATTCGCTTTACTAGGGCTTGTTGTGAAAAGTAATACCCTGCAAAAAAGGCTAAAAATAGGAAGGCAAAAACGACTGCAATCCAAGCCCAAGTATCGTAATAATAACTCGAGGTAAAATCAGATATCAGTTTGTGAAAGCCTACTTTCGGAATAACCTTGATGTCATCAATGGTCATCTTTCGGGCAAAATCCAAGTTGGTTTTGATTTCTTCGTCATTCGGATTGAGCAACAGCGCTTTTTCGTAATTGTAAATCGCCGGTGCTACTTGATGCAATTTATAATACGCATTGCCTAAATTGAAATAGACTTCAGCCGATTCCTGACCGGCGGCAATGATGCTTTCGTAACTGGCTGCAGCGGCTTTATAGTTTTCTTTTTGGTAGTATTGATTGCCTTCTTCAAATGAAGATGCTTTAGGCGGCAACAGTAATTCGGCTCTTAACACACCGGAAAAAATTAAAAACAACAGGAATATCTTTTTCATGATCTTATCTTATTTGAGTTGTTTTTCCAAATTAGAGATGATTGCAACTGCCTTTTCATAATCCTGCTGAATAGCCGTGTCTGAAGATGGCGCATATCGGGCAAATTCGCAGTTTTCAGTTAAGCTAAGGAACTCGGTGATGGTTTCCGGTTGCGCATTTCTTTCCGTTAGAATTTCCCTTATTTTCTCCTTACTCATGTCGGAAGTCTCAATGTTCAATTTGGCCTTCAGGAAATTGTGCAACGCTTTTTCGAGTGCGATGTAAAACGGTTCTTTTTGACCTAAATGTTTCTTGGCTTCCGATAAATATTTCTTGGCCAAAGCATTCGACTTTTTGATTTTATTGCCAACAACATCATTATCGATAGCACGTTTTCTGCGGCGACCTACAATGAGCAATGGAATAGCTAAAAATGGTAAAGCGACCAGCGAATAAAACAAACCGGAACCTAGGAAATCTTCTTTTTCCATCGATTTCAAGTTGGTTTTAGGCTTGATGAAAGCAAAAGATTTGGCCACTTCCACTTTGTTTTTGGTTGCTTCAGTTGGGTTGGATTTTTCTCCCGAAGCCACACTCGGACCATCTAAAACAGTAATCGTTATAGGCTGTGAAGTTATGGTTTTGTAACGTCCCGAAGCCAAATCAAAATAACTGAAACTAAGCGGTTTGATTTGGTAACTGCCTTTGTACTGCGGAATAATGGTGTATTTATCCGTAATTCTTCCGGTCATTCCGGTTAATGGTGTTGATACATTTTCCTCGTGTACCGGATCGTACATTTCCAAAGCTGTTGGCACAACCGGTTTGGGTAACGAGAACAATTTTAAGTTGCCTTTTCCGATCACACTCAACGTTAAATCTAAGGATTCTCCGTTTTTTAAAGTGGTTTTAGAAGGGTTGACTTTGAAATCAAATTGCCCTACAGCACCTGAAAAATCAACCGGTTTACCGCTTTCCGGCAACGCTCTTACATTGATGACTTTGCTGCCGGCCGAAACACGCTTGCTGTCTTCCACCATAATGGGTTGGCCCCAGAAATTGCGACGATTACTCGGCACTTGACAATCGATGTCGAGCGACAGTGGTTCGATTTCCAGTTTGCCTGATTTTTGCGGATACAGCACGGTTTTTCGCAATACTACGTAACGATAACGTTCGCCTTTAAACATGCCTTCTTCGGCTTTCAATTGTTTGATATCGATGTTTTGCGACCAGAAGTCGTTGTATTTCGGTTTGTTCAATTCGCGCCAGTTCGAAATGCCGATACTGTAACTGAAATACAGTTTGTACACTACGGTAATCGGTTCGTTGAGGTACGGATTCGATTTTGAAATATCGGCCACCAAATAAATGTTATCATCGGCACTAACTGCCGGCGCATCATTCGGGTCTTTCGGGATTTCAACGGCATTGGTCACGTTGATTTTAACCGGCGACGTTTTATAGATTTGTCCGTTAATTTCGATAGCCGCTTGTTTGATGGTCAATTGCCCTTTTTGTGTCGGCAATAAAATGTAGATATAAGACTTGTTAAAAGAACTTTTTCCGTTAATCCAGGATTGGCTAACGGATTGACTCGGTCCGCCGATGACGCGAAAACCGGAAGCTTCAAAATTAGGCGCCACAAAGTTATCGCCATCGGCATTCATATTGAACTCGATGCGGAGGCGTTCGTTGATGCCCAAGGTATTTTTGCTCACTTTGGCCTCAAATTGTACTTGGGCCATTAGCGCATTGGTGATTAAAAGAAATATTATTAGGAACCTTTTCATTTTCAAATCTTCAAATTAAATCATTTTCAAATTGATTACCAGTCTTTTTCGGCCTTTTTAGGGTTGGTTCTTACTTTTTGTTGGTTGACTTTATCCTGAACTTTTTTCTCTTCATTGTTTACGGCATCGAGCAAGTTTTGCAAACGTTGTTTGGAAACGCCGCCCGGTTGCGGTTGCGGTTTGTTGCCGTTTTTGTCTTTGTCGTCTTTTTGATCTTTATTTTGGTCTTTTTGATCCTTATTTTTGTCCTTGTCTTTATTGTCCTGTTGGTCCTTGTTCTTTTTCTGGTCTTCTTTTTGGTTCTTTTTGTCTTTGCTTTTGTCGTCGTTTTTCTTCGGCGGATTGTCTTTCAAAAACTTTTTCGCTAAAGCATAATTGTAACGGGTTTCGTCATCAGCCGGATTGTTGCGCAAAGCATTTTTATAGGCTTCAACTGCGCCGGAATAATCTTTGGCTTTCATCAAAATATTGCCGAGGTTATGGTAAATACGGTGTTTGTCGGCTTTGTTTTTGGCATTGCTTAAGGCTTTTACATAATGGTATTTCGCCTCGTTAGCCTGGTTTTGACGGTAAATGGCGTTTCCCAAATTGTATGAGGCAATTGCCTTTTTTGGGTTTTTGGATTCCGATATACGATATTCGGCTTCAGCCTCGGCGTACTTTTTTTCGACAAAGGTTTCGTTGCCTTGAGGCAAATTTTTATCTGCTTCCTTTTGTTGGGCTTTCACCAAAAAAGAAGTCACGAGCAAACTGTAAAGCAATATCTTTTTCATTAATTTTTCTCGTTAAACAGATTCATTTTTTTTACCCATTTGGTTTTTTTCTCCAACAAGAAAATATCCAAAAACAACAAAAAGAAGGCAAATCCTAAAAACCATTGGAACTGCGATTTGAAGTCGGCCATTTGCGTGCTTTCAAACTCTGTTCTTTGGATGTTATCTAATGCATTTTTTACATAATCTAAAACACCTTTGGTCGAATTGCCGTCTACATAACCGCCGCCGGTGGCTTTGGCGATTTCTCGCAATATTTCGGTATTTCTTTTGGTGATGACCACTTCGTCATTTTGGTCGCGTTGGAACGATTCTACTACGCCGTTTTGTTTGAGCGGAATCGGGCCGCCTTTTTCACTTCCTACACCGATAGTGATGATTTTCATCCCAATTTTTTTGGCTTCTGCAGCTGCATCTACCGAACCTTCCGCATGGTCTTCTCCGTCGCTAATGATGATGAGCAGTTTATTCGTTTTTTCTTTCTTGTCCACAAAAGTTGTGGCTAAGGTTATCGCTTGGTCTATGGAAGTGCCTTGCGCTGAAATAATGCCGGGATTCATGCCTTGCAAAAACATTTTGGCCACGCTGTAATCGGTGGTAATCGGCAACACCGGAAACGCACTACCCGAGTAAGCGATAATTCCGATTCGGTCGCTGCCCAAATTATTGATGATTTGCGAAACCAATTGCTTGCTTTTTTCCAATCGGCTTGGCGCAACATCTTCGGCCAACATACTTTTAGAAACGTCAACTGCAAATACAATGTCGATTCCTTCGCGTTTTACGGTCTCGATTTTGGTGCCCATTTTCGGGTTGACCAAACCAACAATCAAACAAGTTAGGGCTAAAAGCACCACTATCAATTTCAAAATGGGTTTGAAAACCG
Organism: Bacteroidota bacterium; assembly: GCA_041158485.1. Lineage (GTDB taxonomy): Bacteria > Bacteroidota > Bacteroidia > Flavobacteriales > Flavobacteriaceae > Flavobacterium. Next base: position 4,179 of record JBEBBH010000112.1, read on the forward strand.
ATTGCTCCGGACTTAGTTTTTTGATCAATCCTAAGTCGCCAAACTCGCGTTGTTTTTTGCGTTTCCAGTATTGTACATACAAGAAAAGAAGCGTTAGTACCGGAATAACCGCTAACAAATACAAATATCCTTTTTCTTCTAACTCGTACATAATCAATTAGTCATTATATAAAACTTCTGTAAACCGTGTTGCGCAAGGCTAATTCTAACAAAAGCAACAAACCGGCTATCCATACAAATGGGCGGAATTTTTCCTCGTAATCGTAGAATCGGAGTTCTTGGATTTCGGTGGTTTCCAGTTTATTAATTTCGGCATAAATGGCTTCCAATTTACTGTTGTTGTTGGCTCTGAAATATTTTCCGCCGGTATTTTTGGCAATGGTTTGCAACAAATTTACATCGATTTCTACGGGCATCATGCGGAACAAAAAGCCGCCGCCCGGAGCGTAAGCATAAGGAAACATCGCATCGCCATTGGTTCCGATACCGATGGTGTAGACTTTTATGCCGAATTCTTTAGCTATTTGAGAGGCCGTTTCTGGTTCGATAAAACCGGCATTGTTCACGCCGTCAGTCAATAAAATGATGACTTTGCTCTTCGCTTTGCTGTCTTTTAAGCGATTGACAGCGGTAGTCAATCCCATTCCGATTCCGGTTCCGTCTTGCAATACATTATCGTATTTGATACTTCGGATGGCGTCCTGAACTATCGCTTTATCACTGGTTACGGGAGTTTTGGTATAGGCTTCGGCGGCATAAACCACAATTCCGATGCGGTCATTTGGTCGGCCTTCCACAAAACTGGAAGCTACTTTTTTCAAGGCTTCCATGCGATTCGGTTTTAAATCTTTGGCCAGCATACTACCGGAAACGTCAATCGCCATGACAATATCAACCCCTTTGGTCGATTTGGTTTGGCTACTGATATCTACTTTTCTCGGACGCGCCATGGCAATGATTAATGAACTCAAGGCCAACAAGCGCAACACGAACAGGTAAGGTTTTAATTTCGCGGCTATGGATTTCTCCGCTTTAAATCCTTTAACGGAACTGATTTTGAGCGTAGCAGCCGATTTTTTTCCTTTCCAAAAAACCCATGCTACCGCCACCGGAAGTAATAAAAACAACCAGAAAAACTCGGGATTTAAAAAGCTTACGTCTTTCATTATTCTGCTACTTTTAGTTCTACCGAATTCAACATACGTTCGCCTATTTTCTTGGCGTATTGGTCTTCTTCGCGTTGTAAAATGGTAATTTGCTGGATGCCGTTACTTTGCGCGAAAATCAAAATTTCATAATACATTTTGGTCGATTTGCCGCTTACTTTGTCCACCATACTCAAGGTTCCGTAAGCTTTACGACCGGTAATGCCTTTTTGGGTGTCGAATTCTTCGGTTTTTACCAAAATATTGCTTGCTCCTTGGGTTTCAAATATTTTGATGCTGCCTTCTGCGGCTTGTTCTAAATCGATTTTGGTTTCTTCTTTAAACGTTGAGGTAGACACGCCAACATAAAAGTCGTCTATCATACTGCCGTAAGTGAAGATTTGCATTTCTTTGATCAACGCCATGGCGTTTTTCGGCAATATTTTCGAGGCATCTTGACGCATCAAAACTTTAGGTGTTTCTATTTTAACGCCCGGATTTCCGTATTGGCTGTACACCCATTCGCCTTCCAACAATTCTTTGGTTGGGTGACCAATCAGATTGTCTTTTACATAATCAAAGCCTTTGGTAGCAATGAAAAAACCGAGCGTTCCCAAAATCAAAAATGCTGCAGAGCCGACAATAATGGCGATTTTTTTGCGTTTTTCTCTTTTTAGTTTTTCCAATCGGGCTTTTTCCTTTTGTTGTTCGTTCCACAGCGCCAATTCGTCTTCGGTTTCCACCACTTCCGGAATCGATTTGTGAATGGTGACTATGGTATTGGAAATGCGTTTTTTGTCTTCTTCAATTTCGTAATCTAACGGCGTAACTTTGGCAAATTTCACCAAATCGGCTTGTTGAAGAACCTTTTCTAAATTTTCTACTGTATCATTAGAAAGCTTGAGTTTCTTTTGTTTGGCGGCTTTGCGCAATCCTTCAATCAATTCCGAAGTAGTGCTTTCCATGGCCGGAATTTTGATTTCTTCTTCAATGTAATTGCGGACAATATCGGTCAGCTCCGAATAGTAATCTTTAACGGCGCCTTTCTGCCACAGCTCTTTACTTTCGAGTTGTTGCAGTAAAGTAGTAGCTTTTTCAATAGGCGTTTTGTAAACGATAACTTCCGCTTTGGCTTTTGGTTTTCGATTTTTAAGCCAATAGAAAATCAAAAAGCCTAATCCAATGAGTCCGATGACAACCAGCACATAAATCCACCAATTGCCCATCGGGCTTTTCACTGTTGCAATGTCTTTGATGTCGAACATTTTTTGTTTCAACGTATCCACTTTGACATCGTTGATTTCTATAGACAAACTATCAGAATATACCGTTTTGCCGTTAATGATGATTGGGATTCTAGGAATAGTGTATTTTCCGGAGTCGAATTGCGTCAGTCCGTATTTTTTAATCAATTCATAACGGTCGCCTTTTTTTACGGTATCAACTTTGTATGATTCCAATACTTCCAAAGCGCCAAAGAATTTGCTTTCCGGGAATTTGACTTTCGAAAGCGTATCGACGTTGGTTTTCAGGGAAAGTTTGAACTCGGCTCCGATCTTGTTTTTGACGGTGTCAATAGAAGTTGTCACTTTGGGTTGTGACCAAACCGCAATCGATAATAAGCTTAAAAATAATGCTAATTTCTTTTTCATTTTTTCTTATCTCGATTTAAAATACCCCAACAATTTGGTTACATAACTCTCGTCAACACGCGTATTTACTGTTCCAGAGCCGCATTTGGAAAAAATATCTTTAAAATAATTCACCTTGTCTCGGTACTGTTTTTCGTAGCTCAAACGCGCTTTTTTAGAAGCGGTATTGACAACCAAAATTTCTCCGGTTTCGGCATCTTCCATTTCCACCATACCAATATTCGGCATTTTTTCTTCTCGGATGTCGTATACGCGAACACCGGTGATATCGTGCTTTTTCCCGGCTATTTTCAAGGTTTTTTCGTAATCGTCTTCCACCATAAAATCGGAGATAACAAAAACAATGGCTTTTTTCTTTTGCGTACTCGATAAGAATTTTAAGGCTTGCGACAAATCGGTTTTCTTACTTTTAGGTTCAAACTCGATGAGCTCTCGAATAATACGCAATACATGTGATTTTCCTTTTTTAGGCGGAATGTACAATTCGATTTGATCCGAAAATAAAATTAGACCGATTTTATCGTTGTTTTGTGTCGCCGAAAATGCCATAGTAGCAGCAATTTCAGTTACAATTTCACTTTTCAGTTGGTTTTGAGTGCCGAAACTTTCTGAACCCGAAATATCTACCATCAGCATCATGGTCAGTTCGCGTTCTTCTTCAAAAACTTTCACATACGGTTCGTTGTAGCGCGCCGTCACGTTCCAATCGATGGCGCGAATATCATCGCCAAATTGGTACTGACGCACTTCCGAAAATGTCATTCCACGGCCTTTGAAAGACGTATGGTATTCACCCGAAAAGATATGATCACTCAATCTTCGGGTTTTGATTTCGATTTTACGAACTTTTTTGAGAAGGTCTTTGGTTTCCATTTGATTGTTGATTGTTGATTAACGATTTTTGATTTCAGATCTGAAATCTTAAATCAGCATTCGAAAATCTTAAATCTTAAGGCACTTCAATTTCGTTTACAATTTTGTTGATGATGTCAACAGAAGTAATGTTTTCCGCTTCGGCTTCATAGGTCACTCCAATTCTGTGACGCAATACATCGTGTACCACGGCGCGAACGTCTTCCGGGATTACGTAACCACGGCGTTTGATAAACGCGTAACATTTGGCGGCAGTAGCCAAGTTGATGCTACCACGCGGCGAAGCTCCGAAACCAATCAGCGGTTTCAAACTGTCTAATTTGTATTTTTCAGGGTAACGCGTAGCAAAAATGATGTCTAGGATGTACTTTTCGATTTTTTCATCCATATATACTTCACGAACGGCTTCTTGCGCACGTAAAATTTGCTCGGTAGTAACTACTTTATTTACTTTTTCGTAAGTTCCTTTTAAGTTTTGGCGAATCACCATGCGCTCTTCGTCAATTTTTGGGTAATCGATTACGGTTTTCAACATGAAACGATCGACTTGCGCTTCCGGTAACGGATAGGTTCCTTCTTGTTCAATGGGGTTTTGAGTCGCTAAAACCAAGAACGGTTTGTCTAATTTGAAAGTGGTATCGCCAATGGTAACTTGTTTTTCCTGCATGGCTTCCAATAGTGCCGATTGTACTTTGGCCGGCGCACGGTTGATCTCATCCGCTAAGACAAAGTTGGCAAAAATTGGTCCTTTTTTGATGGAAAAGTCGTTGGCTTTTACGTTGTAAATCATCGTTCCGATAACGTCTGCCGGCAATAAATCCGGGGTAAACTGAATGCGGCTGAAACTGCCGTCAACGGCTTGGGAAAGCGTGTTTATAGCTAGCGTTTTGGCCAAACCCGGAACACCTTCCAGCAAAATATGTCCTTGTCCTAAAAGACCAATCAGCAATCGTTCTACCATGTGCTTTTGCCCTACGATGACTTTGTTCATTTCCAACGTCAGTAATTCAATAAAAGCACTTTCATGTTCAATTTTAGCATTAATGGCTCTAATGTCTAAAGCAGTACCGTTTTCTTCCATAGTGTTGGGTTTATTCAGATGTATTTCGGTTTAAATTTTAACATTTCAAAAGTGAAAATTAATTAGGTTACGCGATGTTAATAATGCGTTAAAACTTTAGAAATCATCCCGAATTTAAGGATGATTTATGATTTTCTTTTTATAATTTTAAGACCTGAACCTGTTTTACTTTTTTCGGCGGCAAAATACTAAAATTTTCCACAGGGCAAAAAGATAAAACCCAAACATAAAATCATAAAAAAAGACTTATGAAAACACAACTTTCACCCATTATAGCCGGAACGATGAATTGGGGAATTTGGGACAAGAAACTCAATACGGCTCAAATAGATCATTTGATTCATATTTGTATTGAAAACAAGATTACTACTTTTGATCATGCCGATATTTACGGCGATTACACTACAGAATCTGATTTTGGAAAAGCCCTGAAAAACAGTCAAATAGATCGCAAGGTCATACAATTGATTTCGAAATGCGGTATCCAACATACTCGAGGAAGAGATAATAAAATCAAACACTACGATTATTCTAAAAATTATATCATCTGGTCGGTAGAAAATTCATTAAAAAACCTGCAAACCGATTATTTGGATGTATTATTGTTGCATCGTCCCAGTCCGCTGATGGTAGCAGACGAAATTGCCGAAGCAGTTGAAAAATTGAAAGGTGAAGGTAAAATTCTCGATTTCGGGGTTTCTAATTTTACGCCTTCGCAAACCGAATTGATCCGACAAAAAACAGCAATCCACTACAACCAAGTCCAATTCTCAGCAACGCACCACGAAGCCATGTTAGACGGCAGTTTGGATTATATGCAACTGCACCAAATTCGCCCGATGAGTTGGAATCCGCTGGGTACGGTTTTCAGAGAAGACATCGAGCAAACCCGTCGTTTGAAAAAACTGCTGGCACAATTGGTTGAAAAATACGGTTTGGGTTCAGATACGATTTTGTTGGCTTGGATTTTAAAACATCCTGCCAAAGTCATTCCGGTAGCAGGAACGGTTAATATTGCCCGAATTCAAGCGTTGATGAAAGCGGTTGAACTCGACTTAGCGCAGGAAGATTGGTTTGCCATTTGGACTGAAAGTATGGGAAATAAAGTGCCTTAAAAATACGAAGTTTGAAGTACGAAGTTTGAAGTAGTTTTACTTTGTACTTCGTACTTTGTAAATCGTACTTAACTATGATCAACAAACGCCTTTTAATCAAAAACCTACTTGCTCACAACGATGAGAGTAGTTTTTATGATAAAAAGCGTCAGTTGAATTTGCATACCAAAGAAGGCAAAGCCAAGTTTTTAAAGCACATTTGCGCCTTGTCAAATTCCAATCCTTCTAACAATTCCTATATTGTTGTGGGCGTTGAAGACCAAGACAATACTATAGTAGGCGATGATTTTTTTGATGACAGTCGCATTCAGAACTTGGTGAACGCTTATCTTGAAAATCCACCGAAGATTCAGTACGAAAACGTTCCTTTTCCACATTTGCCTAAAGACAAAGTGGTGGGTTTGGTAACGATTAAACCGAAGCACAAAACCTCTTTTTTCAAAAAAAACATCCATACCATTTTAGCCAATACGGTGTTTGTGAGAGTCGGCAGTAACTCGATGCCCACAGAAGACAAAGTGCCGTATTCGAAGCAAAATATAGAAACCGTTATTCGGATTGAAAACAATTCCAGAAACAGTATCGCGCATACTTTGGACGGTGTGATGGATTTTATGCATGTTCGCCACGGCGAATTGCAATCGAAGTACAAGGTTTTTAAGGAACTGTTCGTGATTTGTTGGGCCGGAATTCCGAAAAAAATCCGAGAAACCACTTATTTGTCCCGAGTCGATATCGAATTGATTAACGAGCAAATTAAGTTGTTTTATTCCGCCTTGGATGTGGTTTCCATTCAATACGATGAAAGCAGTTTTACCATCATTGAACATGTGCCCTTAGGGCTAAATGACAAAACCAGTTTTTACCCGCTGGAACAATTAACCATTCG
>JBEBBH010000113.1:0-12646 GCA_041158485.1 Bacteroidota bacterium
CACAGAACCCGAAGAACTCTTATCGGTATTTACTTGAAAAGGGTTGCCGAAATAATCTACGCTACTGCTGGAAGTGGCTGTAGCATCTAATGATTTGGTTGCAAAAACGGTTACATCGGCAGAACTACTCGCTTTCACGGTAACTTCTTCAGCCACCAAATCCTTGGCATTGCAATCGGCTGAACTGCTGGCTTTGATGGTAACTTTATCAGCCTTGCCCATCAAATCGCAATCGGCTGAGCTGCTGACTTCAACGGCCACATTTTTGGCATTGACTTTTCCTTTAAAACTACCGCTTGAAGAAACATCGACTTGCAAATCGGCACAATCAAAAGTTCCGGAAACTGTGGCCGACGAACTGGCAGCCACTTCCAATTGGTCCACCGAATTCAGTTTTTCCACTTTCACATTAGCCGAAGAACTCGCTTTAATAGCCGTTAAAGCTTTGCCGGTGATGTAAACTTTTAAGGTTTTGAAGTGCATGCCGTTGATGTTTTTCCCTTTGCGACTGCCGTAGCTGTAGTTTTCTTTCGAATTATTTTCTACAAATACTTTTAGCGTTTCGCCTTCTACTTCAGTTTTGATGTAGGCTAATTTTTCGTTGTCATCGGTTTCTACTTTCACACTTTGTGTGGTTGATACTGTGTAAAAAACTTCAATGCCGTGAGAGGCTTTCAACTTGGAAAACTCGGCTACCGTTCTGTCCTCAGACACTTGTCCGAAAGCCATTAAACCCAATAAAAAGGCCGTGATTGTGGTGATGATTTTAAACATAATAATGATTTTTAAAAGTGATGATTAAGACACGAAAACGTCAACGTTTCTGCTGTTTGTTTTTTCAGAAAGTACCATACCGTCTTTCATGATAATGGTGCGTTGCGAAAACGAAGCGTCGTAATCAGAATGCGTTACCATTAAAATGGTCGAACCGTTGGCGTGCAAATCGGTGAGTAATTCCATGACCTCGTTTCCGTTTTTACTGTCGAGGTTTCCGGTAGGTTCATCGGCCAAAATAATTTTCGGATCATTGATTAAGGCTCGAGCCACGGCTACTCTTTGTTGTTGTCCGCCCGAAAGTTGTTGCGGATAATGCTTCAAGCGATGGGAAATGCCCAAGCGCTCGGCTATGGCGGCTACTTTTTGCTTTCTTTCGGAAGCGGGAACATTGTTGTAAATCAGCGGTAATTCGATGTTGTCAAATACCGAAAGTTCGTCAATCAGGTTGAAATTTTGGAAGATGAAGCCAATGTTTTGCTTTCTGATTTTGGATTTTTCTTGTTCGCCTAAACCGACCATCTCTTGATTAAGGAGTTGGTAATTTCCGGTCGAGGCACTGTCTAAAAGGCCAACAATATTCAACAGCGTTGATTTCCCGCTGCCTGAAGCGCCCATAATGGTGACAAATTCGCCTTGATTGATTGTGATTGAAACTTCGCTTAGGGCTTTGGTTTCGACTTCTTCGGTTCTGAAAACCTTAGAAAGATTTTGGATGTGTATCATAGTGTTCGTTTTTTGATTTCTGGTTTATTCGATGTTTAAAACTTCCGCTTCCAAATAATCGCGATAGGTGGAAGTAATTACTTTGTCGCCGGGTTGTAAGCCTTTGGTAATTTCGTAATATAACGGATTTTCTCTGCCGATGGTGATGTTGCGTCTCTCGGCTTTATTGCCATTGACTACAAAGATCCATTTTCCTGCGGTTTCCTGGTAGAAAGTGCCTTTAGAAAGTACAATCGATTTTGTTTTTTCAGATAAATTCAGCCGCACGCTAAAACTCAATCCTTGCTTCAAATCGAGTTGCTCGTTACCGGTAAAATTCAACTCTACCTGAAACTTCCCGCCTTTGATTTCGGGTATGACTTTGGCAATGACCACCGCTACTTCTTGACCGTTAAAATCGACCGTTCCTTTTTGCCCTTGGGTTACTTTCGACAGGTAAAACTCATCCACATCGGCTAACAATTTGTAGCCTTTCATCACATCAATTTTACCCAAAGTTTGGCCTTGTTGGTAGGTTTGCCCTAACACCGGTTCAAACGAAGACAATCGACCTGAAAGCGGCGCCATCACTAAGAAATTCTTTTTATTGGCACGCAAAACACCCAAACTTTTTTCCATAATACCGATGGATTGGTTGAGCTGTCCGATTTGGATTTGATTGGCTTGTTTTTCTTTGGTCACACTCTGTTTAATGATGTTCATGCGCTCTTTTTGAAAGCGAAAATTCTCTTGGGTTTTCTCCCAATCATTTTTGGCTAAAATTTCTTGGTCGAATAATTTTTTGTGCAAATCGTACAGGTTTTTGGCATCTTGGTAATCGTGTTCAATCGACACTAAATCCTTAGCCAAATTCAGTTCTTGGTTGCGCAAATCCAATTTGGCTTTGTTGAGATTGTTGATTTGCTCAATTATCGCCGTTTCCTGTTGCATATAATTCAATTCCGTATTCGGATTGTATAACCTTGCCAACGGTTGGCCTTGGGTTACTTTATCACCGTTACTCACAAAAATTTCTTGTACAGAACCGCCTTCGACTATGTTGACTAAAATCGAATTCATTGGTTCTACTCGGGCCTGAAACACCATAAAGTCTTCAAAAAAATCGGATTCTACTGTTTTGATGGTGATTTCGCTTTGGGCTACATTATAGGTTCTTTTTTTGGTTATCATGGCATAAGCGACATAACCTAAAATAAGAGCCGCTAAAACCGCTGCGGTCAGATACTTTTTTTTGTTATTTTTACGTTCGAGGATGGTGTCCATTGTAACTATTTTAGTACGAGTAAGTACAATTTTGTGCCAAAGTTTTAAAATTTACAAAACGCTGTTTTTAAGCGGTTTACATCTGAATAAAAAATACAAGTGTTCATAATCGAACACCATTTGTCCGAAACCGAACAGTGATTTGAAATACCTGCTGCTTCAATGAAAAAAACAAACGCCAATATTTTAGTCATAGACGACCAAGAAGACATTCTTTTTGCGGCTAAAATGCTCTTGAAAAAACACTTTGAGACGATTTTTACGCTCAACAATCCGAAAAATGTGCTTCGTTTGTTATCGGAAAATGACATAGACGTGGTGTTATTGGACATGAATTACCGCATCGGATTTGAAGATGGTCGCGAAGGCCTTTACTTTTTAAAAGAAATCAAAACGCTTTCACCCAAAACCATCGTTATCTTAATGACGGCTTTCGGAAAAGTGGAAACCGCTGTAGAGGGCTTGAAAAACGGCGCTTTTGATTATGTATTGAAACCTTGGGAAAACGAAAAACTGTTGCAAACCGTTAAGCTGGCTGTTGAAGAATCTCGGAAAGTAAAAAAGAAAACGGATCAAAACACTATAACAGATGCGTTTTTTATCGGGCAATCTAACTTGATCCAAAAGGCTTATGCTTTAGGTGAGAAAGTAGCTAAAACCGACGCCAATGTCTTGATTTTGGGCGAAAACGGTACGGGAAAATTTGTGATGGCACAGTACATTCACCAACAGTCCGAACGAAAAAACAATGCGTTTGTCCATGTTGATTTGGGTTCGTTAAACGATAATATTTTTGAAAGCGAATTGTTCGGTTATGCCAAAGGTGCGTTTACCGATGCCAAAGCCGATACCGCCGGTCGCTTTGAAAATGCACAGAACGGTACCATTTTCCTGGATGAAATTGGGAATGTGCCTTTGCATTTGCAATCGAAATTGTTGCAAGTCATCCAAACCAAAACCGTGACACGTTTGGGCGAATCGAAAGCGCGTCCGCTGAATGTGAGAATCATCACAGCCACCAATTTGAATTTGAAAGAAGAAGTCGGCCAAAAAAACTTCCGCGAGGATTTGTATTATCGCATTAATACTATGGAAATTACCTTGCCGTCGTTGAAAGAACGCAAAGAAGACAAGATTCCGTTGGCCCAATTTTTATTGGATAAAATGATTTCCAAGTACAACCGAAACGAAATTGTGTTCAGTGAGAAAGCTTTGGAACAAATGGAGAAACACGCTTGGAACGGCAACATCCGAGAGATGGAAAACCGCATTGAACGCGCGGTGATTTTGTGTGACAACAATACGATTTCGGCGGCTGATTTAGACTTAGATCTGGTTACCATTTACGAAAGCAAAGACGATTTGCCGCTATCGGATGTGGAGAAAAACACCATTGAAAAAGTATTGGTTAAACACCATTACAACATCAGCAAATCGGCAGAAGAACTAGGTTTGTCGCGCGCTGCTTTGTACCGAAGAATGGAAAAATACAATATCAATCCGGAATAAATGTTTAAAAACTACAAACTATACCAACTGCTGTTCTTCCGCCTGATTTTGGTGGTTTTTGGCGTTGGGTTGAGCATTTATTTGTTTTCCGAAGAGTTGATTTACACCGGATTGTTTTCTGGTTTTGTTACCTTTTTGTTGCTGACCGAATTGTACTTTTTCCTGCGCAATGCGTTTTTGGTGTTTGACCGAACTATTGCGTCGATTTTGCAAAACGATTTCTCAGCCGATTTTTCCCAACACAAATCCTATCACAACTACGCCAGTTTGTTTCAGTTGTACGGCAAACTCAAAGAAAAACAGCACGAACAACTCTCGAAAGACCTGATTTATCGGTCGATTTTAAACAACATCGAAACCGGAATCATCATCTTACAAAAAGAAAACGATGCATGGAACATCTTTTTGATGAACGATTATTTCTCGAAGCATTTTGAAGTACCGAAAGTGTCCAAATGGCATTATTTGAAAAACCAATTGCCATCGCTTTGCGAGATTATTGAAGCACAAGATTTTCAGGAAATGAAAAGTTCGTTGCAAATCAGAGTCAACAAACAAGACACCCAAACTTTCCTCATTCAAACCTCGGCCACTAAAACTTTCGACCAACAATACTACATTATTTTACTGGATAGTATTCAGAAAGTAGTAGAGAAAAAAGAAAAAGAAGCTTGGATTAATTTGATGAAAGTCATTTCACACGAATTGCTGAATTCGCTCACACCGATTCGCTCGCTTTCGCAAAATTTAAACGAATTGGTCCAACAAGAAAGTTTGTCGGCCGAAGATTTGGAAGACATCAAACAAAGCGTAGCCACGATGCACAACCGCAGCAATCACCTGCAGGAATTTGTAGAAAGCTATCGAAAATTGGCCATGTTGCCATCGCCTAAAAAAGAAAAAACAGAGCTATCGGAATTGGTGGAAAGCTGTTTGCAAATCATGCAACCTTTATTTAAAAAAGAATCCATTGCCGTGGTTAACCAACTGACTTTTAAACGATGGATTATGGTAGATCGCAACCAAATGGAGCAAGTATTCATCAATTTGCTAACCAACAGCATGTATGCTTTGGAAGGAAAAGACCGAAGAGAAATCAGCATTAGCGCCGAACTCAAAGAAAAAAGGCTTTACATCATGATTAGCGATACCGGCGCCGGCATTGAACCCGAAATTGAAGATAAAATTTTCCTGCCATTCTTTACCACTCGAAAAGAAGGCGCAGGCATTGGGTTGACTTTATCCAAAAACATCATTGAAGCGCACGGCGGCTATTTGGCTTTTGAAAATGGCGAAAACGGGACGAAGTTTACCGTTTGTTTGCTGGAATAATCTTTTTATTATCGACTAACCTCCGGCTGCCAAAAATGCTTTTCAAAATCGACGATTTGGTTGTCGACTACTTCGACGCCTTCGTTTTCCAGCAATTGTTGCATCAAGTTCGTGCCGTCAAAATGGTGTTTCCCGGAAAGCATTCCGATGCGATTGACTACGCGGTGCGCCGGAACATCATCGTGTCCGTGGCTCGCATTCATCGCCCAACCCACCATACGTGCGGAACGAGCCGACCCTAAAGCTTTAGCAATGGCGCCGTAAGAAGTGACTTTGCCTTCAGGAATTTGGCGGACAATATCGTATACTCTTTCGAAAAAATTGTCTTCCATTTTAATCGTAAAGAAGTTTTATTAGCGTTACTATAGCCATGAAAGTGGTAACCGAACCAATTACATAATTGATGTTTCGCATCAGGAATTCGGTTTTCTTTTCTATCTTTTTAAAGGCGACTATATACAGGTAAAAAACACTGAAAGAACCTAACACTACACCGCTAACAAAAGTTGACACCGGAATTTTATCAAAACTGAAATAACCCGCTGCAGCTAAACCCATACTGGCAAATACGTAAAAAGGAATCGGTAACAAGTTGAGCATCGACAACAACATACCAAAAAAGAAGCGGTTGGATTTGCCTTTGATTTTGGCTTCGGGTTTGATTTTCTTAGGCTTTTTGGCAATCCAAAAAAAATACACACTCAATCCGGCAAAAATAAAGATGCCTATTTCCTGTAAGGTCGCTACAATTTCTTGGTGTTGGCTGATGAATCGGGCGAACAAAACGGCGATAAAGGTTTGTACAAACACCACTACCGACGCCCCGGCGGCAAAGCTAATCGCTTCGTTTTTACCTTCTTGCAAACTGATTTTGGCTGCTGTCATGTTGATTAAACCCGGAAGAATAACCGCCAAAAAAGCAATACAAAAACCCAAAACAAGCGGCAAGATATTGGTCATCTATTTGATTTTGAAACGAATATACGTAATTGCCTTGTTGATTTCCAAATATTGTTTCTCATAAAAGGTTTGGATACCGATTACCTCCTGAGGTGCACCTTCGTTTTTATAAACATTGTGATTGGCGTACAACACTTCATGGCCTTCGCCGTGTAATAACCCTAAAGTATAACCGTGCATGAATTCGCTGTCCGTTTTCAAGTTAACCACGCCGTCCGGTTGCAGAATTCGTTTGTATAATTTCAGAAATTCGCTATTGGTCATACGGTGTTTGGTGCGTTTGTATTTGATTTGGGGATCGGGAAACGTAATCCAAATTTCGGCTACTTCACCTTCGGCAAAAATCCCTTCGATGAGTTCAATTTGGATACGAACAAAAGCTACATTGTGCATGCCGCTTTCTACGGCTGTTTTAGCACCACGCCAAAATCGGGCACCTTTGATATCGATACCGACAAAATTCTTGTCCGGATATTGTTCGGCTAAACCTACCGAGTATTCGCCTTTACCGCAACCCAATTCGATGATGATAGGATTGTTGTTTTTGAAAAATTCGCTGTTCCATTTGCCTTTTAACGGAAATTGTCCGCCAACGACTTCCTCTCGGGTTGGTTGGAACACGTTTTGGAAGGTTTCGTTTTCTTTGAATCGCTTTAGTTTATTCTTACTGCCCACAGATTTAATTTTTTGGTAAAATTAAGGAAATATAAACTATCCGAAATCTTTTTTACTTTGCAATGTTAAAAGCTTACCTTCCCAACTTGAAAACGACTTCTAAAAATATATTAATTGCGCCGCTAAATTGGGGTTTGGGTCATGCCACTCGTTGTATTCCTATTATTAAAGCATTACAACAATTTGGCTTTACGCCTATCATTGCTTCCGATGGTGTGGCTTTGCGATTGTTACAAAAAGAATTTCCGGAACTTGTTTCGATTGAACTGCCTTCTTACGAAATAGAATATGCCAAAGACGAAAAGGACTTCAAATGGAAACTCATTAAGAACAGTCCGAAAATGATTCAGGCCATTTTTGAAGAGAAAAAGAAAGTCAAAGCATTAGTCAAACAATACGATTTAAAAGGCATTATCTCCGATAATCGTTTGGGGGTTTACAGCAAAAAAGTACCGAGCGTTTTTATTACGCACCAGCTAAATGTACTGTCGGGTAAAACTACTTGGATTTCCTCCAAACTACACCAGTTTTTCATAGCAAAATTCACCGAATGCTGGATACCGGACAATGAAGACCAGCCCAATTTGACAGGAAAATTGGGACATTTGGAAAACAGTTCGCTCAACCTGAAATACCTTGGTCCGTTGAGCAGATTATCCAAAAAAAACTTGCCGTTGCGCTACGATTTGATGGTTATTTTATCAGGTCCGGAACCGCAACGCACCATGTTGGAAGAAAAACTTATGGCTGAACTTCAAGATTACGATGGCAGCATTCTTTTCATCCGCGGAAAAGTAGAACCGGAGCAAAACATCAACACAGACCATCACATCACCTATTACAATTTTATGACTTCGGAAGAAGTGGAAACCGCTTTTAACGAGAGTAATTTGGTGCTTTGTCGTTCGGGTTATACTACCGTAATGGATTTGGCGAAATTGGAGAAAAAAGCCTTTTTTATTCCGACGCCCGGTCAGTTTGAACAAGAATATTTAGCCAAACGATGCAAACGAAAAGGCATGGCGCCCTTTGCCAAGCAAGACGAATTTAAAGCTGAAAAATTACTGGAAATTGACTTGTATAAAGGTTTCCCTAAAAGTGAGGCAACCGTAAATTGGAAACAGTTATTTATACTTTTCCATGGTGAATGAGAATTCGGAACCTTTGCCGAACTCGCTTTCCACATAAATTTTTTCACCGTGGGCTTCTATGATGTGCTTTACAATAGACAAGCCTAAGCCTGAACCGCCTTCGCTGCGCGCACCACTTTTATCCACGCGGAAGAAACGCTCGAAGATTCGCGACAAATTGTGCTTGTCGATACCTTCACCGTTATCGCGGATGCGGATGATGAGTTTGTTGTTGACTAAATCTTCTATACTGACTTCGGTAGTACCGTTTTCTTTGCCGTATTTGATAGAGTTCATGATCAAGTTAGTCAACACCTGTTGGATCTTTTCTTTATCGCCAAAAACCTTGATGGGTTTGCTGTATTTGCGGTCGAACATGAGAATGATGTTCTTTTTATCAGCTTTCATTTCCAATAAATCGAAGACATTTTGGATGAGTTCGACGATGTTAAATTTGGACAACTCTAAGTTCAAATCGCCTGTCTCGAGTTTGGAAATCATATCCAAATCTTCTACGATATAAATCAGTCGCTCTACGCCTTTCTCGGCTCTTTCCAAGTATTTTTTACGCACATTTTTATCGTTCATTGCGCCATCTAACAAGGTCGAAAGATAACCTTGAACAGTAAATAATGGCGTTTTAAGTTCGTGTGATACATTTCCTAAAAACTCCCGACGGTATTCTTCACGCACTTTGAGCGTTTCGATTTCCATCTTTTTATCCATAGCAAATTTTTTCACTTGCTTGGTTAAGGTAGCCATGTCGGTAGTAATGGGTTGGTTTCTGAAAGAAGTCGATTCGAGTAAGGAAACGTCGTCGTAGATTTTTTTTACCCTACGATAGATAAAATGCTCGACGCGGTATTGGATTACGAAAAAAGAAAAGGTAGCCATCGACAAGGCAAAAACCAAGAGAATGGCCCAAGAAAATTCGTGGAAAAACCACAATAAAATACCAAGAAAACCGGTGGAAAAAAGGGTAATATACGTTGTAGAAACTAACGCAAAAGTGTATGTTTTCTTGAAATTAACCTTCATTTAGACTTCGAGTTTGTAACCCACCCCTTTGATGGTTTTGAATAAATCTTCGCCGATTTTTTCGCGCAATTTTCGGATATGAACATCTATAGTTCTACCGCCAACAATGACTTCATTGCCCCAAACTTTATCCAAGATTTCTTCGCGTTTGAAGACTTTTCCCGGTTTGGAGGCCAACAAATAAAACAATTCAAACTCTTTGCGCGGCAGGATGATCTCTTTACCTTCTTTGATGATTTTATATTCTTCGCGATTGATTTCGATACCGCCTACATTAAGGGTTTCGGTGGTTTGGTCATCGCTTTTTAGTCGGCGTAACAATGCTTTCACTTTGCTCACCAACAATTTCGGCTTAATAGGTTTGGTGATGTAATCGTCGGCACCGGCATCAAAACCGGCTACCTGAGAATAATCTTCGCTACGCGCGGTTAAAAAGGTAATAATGACATTGCTGAGTTCAGGCAATTTTCGGATGTTTTCGCAAGCTTCCATACCGTCCATTTCAGGCATCATCACATCCATAATAATCAAATGCGGGAGCTCTTTTTTGGCTTTGGCAATGGCTTCTTTACCGTTAGTAGCCGTTACAATTTGATACCCTTCTTGAGCAAGATTGTATCCTACAATCTCTAAGATATCCTGTTCATCATCGACTAATAAAATCTTAATGTCTTTTTTCTTCATAACAAACGCACAATTGTTTTTGCGGTAGTAAATGTAAAGATAATACAAAATGATAATATATCGCGTTCGTGGAGTTAACGGTAATTTAATATGTTAACAATTTGGTAAAACTAAAGGAACAAAAAGGTAATAATGGAGTAACACGACCTTTACAATGCAATAGTTTCTTTGCACCAAAATTAAACACGACTACAATGAAACTTAAATTAATTGTTACCTTATTACTAATCAACCTTGTAAGTTTTGCCCAAAACAAAGGAACCGTGAGCGGAACTTTGACGGATAAAGATTTAAACAATGAGCCATTACCATTTGCGAATGTCATCATTAAAGGAACAAACATAGGCGTAACAACCAACGAAACCGGAAAATACAGCTTGAGCATTGAAGCCGGAACGTACACCATACAATTCAGCTTTTTAGGATATGAAACCATAGAAGAAAAAATTGTGGTAAAAGCCGGAGAAACTTTAACTATCAATAAAGCATTAGGTTCAGGCAGCTACCAATTGCAAGACGTGGTGATTCAGAAAGTAGTGAGTCGCGAAAAAGAATCGGCTTTATTGTTAGAACAAAAAAATGCCGTTGAAATTAAGCAAAGCATCGGAGCGCAGGAATTGTCCCGTAAAGGTGTAAGCGATGTGGCTACCGCAGTTACCAAAACTACAGGAATTACCAAACAAGAAGGTTCCGGAAATATTTTTGTGCGTGGATTGGGCGACCGATACAACTCGACTACTTTGAACGGTTTACCGATTCCGTCTAACGATCCTGAGAAAAAGAATATTGCTTTGGATATTTTCTCGACTGACATCGTAGAATCTGTCGGGATTGATAAAGTATACAACAGCAAATTGTTTGGCGATTTTGCCGGTGGAAATGTCGACATTGTTTCTAAAGAATACAAAGGAAAAGGTTTTTTTAAAGTGGACGTTGGCTCGAAAATCAATACCAATGCCATAGCCGAAGATAATTTCCAATTGCAAAAAGGATACAATGCAACCGGCTTTGGTTCAAAATCAATTCCGGGCAATGCTTTAACCGAATACAACTTCAGCACATTACAATTAGAGGATAGAAATCCGTTTGCAGGATCTATCGGATTGTCGGGTGGAAAATCATTCGATATCGGAAAAGAAGGTAAATTAAGCCTTTTTGGTGCCGCCAATTACAGTAACGAATACAACGCTATTACGGACGGTAGTGCCAAAAGTATCAACGGAACAGGCGTAGCCAATAAAGATTGGGAAACGTTTACCCAGATGAATTACAACACCAACTTTACCGGAATGATTAATGCGGCTTATAAGATTAATGCAAGTCACAAAATCAACTTTAACTCGGTTTTAATCAACACTTCTTCACTTTCAAAAGAAGAATACCGTGGTTATTTTGTGGATGGCGGTGAAGACAATAACGGATTTGTTCGCAGGAATAAATACGATAAAAACACGCTTTGGATCAACCAATTATTAGGAGAACACAAATTAACCGACCGTTCTAAATTCAATTGGGGCGTATCTTATAACACAATCACCGGTGACCAACCCGACAGAACGCAAAATATCTTAAACGAATATGATTTCGGATACATTTTGTTAGGACAATCGGCGGCCAACAACCACCGTTACTTTCAAAAATTAGAAGAAAATGAAATCGCTGCTCATTTGGCTATCGACTACAAATTCAACAAAAATGCTGAAGGCGATTACAAAGGGAAATTCACCGCAGGCTATTCCGCTAAAATAAAACAACGTGATTTTGAAGCGACACAATTCAACTTCAAACCGAATAACAACCATGCCGGCGATGTAGTTGACATCAACAACTTAGATGCTTTTTTCAACGCCACAAACTACAACAACAACTTTTTCGAAATCTCTACTTTCCGTGGGAATGCACAAGTTGCCAATGCCACCAAACCTCAGTTTTACAGTGGTGACTTATTGGTTAGCGGCGGTTATTTGAATACCGAATACAAGTTCAACAAACTAACTGCCTTTTTAGGTTTGAGAGCAGAATACTTGTTACAAGAAGTAGCTTGGAATACTTCACTTGATCCAACCGGTGACGACGACAAATTAGACAAAATGGCCTTTTTGCCAAGTTTGACTTTAAAATATGAAGTAACCGAAAAACAAAACTTGCGTTTGGGATTGAGTAAAACTTACACTTTACCACAGTTTAAAGAAAGAGCCTTGTTCATTTACGAAGAAGTAAACGAAACCAAAATCGGAAACCGTTATTTGTATGAGTCAGACGATTACAACATCGATTTAAAATGGGAAATGTTCCCTAAGAACGAAGAAGTAATTTCGGTGACAGCTTTTGGTAAATACATCCAAAATCCAATCAATGAAGTAACCATTGTGTCTTCTACCAATGATGTATCTTTTGTAAACACAGGTGATTTCGGTTACGTAGCCGGAGCGGAAGTAGAATACCGAAAACTACTTTTCAACTTCGATGAGAATAACACCCAAAAACTAACAGCCGGAATCAATGCTTCCTATTTATACAGCAACCAAGAACTCAATTCAACTAAAGTAATTCGC
>JBEBBH010000114.1:0-3232 GCA_041158485.1 Bacteroidota bacterium
ATATGTATGTGAAAATAACAGCAGCCAAATTGTTAATCATGAAAGCGGCTGCTGAAAAAGACGAAGGAAAAGACATTGCGCACTCTGGTGCGATGGCCAAATTGTACGCTTCTGAAATTGCTTTGGAAGTGGCCAATGAAGCCGTTCAAATTCACGGCGGAAACGGTTACGTAGCCGAATACCACGTAGAAAGAATGATGCGAGATTCCAAAATCACTCAGATTTATGAAGGTACTTCTGAAATCCAAAGAATAGTGATTTCAAGAGGTTTGGTTTAGTGAGTAACCGCAAAACGAATATATAAGCCCTTTCATCATTGAAAGGGTTTTTTATTTGCAAAAAATTATACTTTTACAGTATGTACGAAGAGTTAAAATACTGGTACCTCCGAGATCACAAATTGTTTTGGACATTAAGTATGTCTCAAATCAAACAGTTGTGTATTATCACCGGTTTTAAAAAAGCCAAAAAGGGCGATGTTATTTATTTTTCTTCTTCGGATGTACCTCGAGTTTTTTTGCTTAAAAAGGGCAATATCAAAATTGTTTCTGTGGATGAAGATGGTAACGAAACGATTAAAGATATTATTCAAAAAGGTGATTTGTTTGGAGAATTAGAACTTGATAGTGACCGCAATTCTAATGAATATGCTAAAGCTTTAACCGATGATATTATCATTTGCAGTTTCCTACTCTCGGATTTTGAAGATTTATTGTTGCGCAATCCGAGTCTGGCGCTGTCTTATACGAAATTGGTCGGATTAAAATTAAAGCGCATCAAAAACAACTACGCCAATTTGGTTTCCAAAGATGCCAAAACTCGCTTACTTTCTTTTATGAAAGAATGGGCAGAGCGAGAAGGGAAAAGAGAAGGAAATAGAGTCATTGTCGAAAATTATCTTACGCAAAACGATATTGCTCAAATCATTTGTACGTCACGCCAAACGGCAACCGTTTTGTTAAATGAATTAGAAGAAAACGGCTTGATGTATTATGGACGAAAGGAAATTATCATCGAAGACATTTCGAAATTTTAAATTATTTTATCCCAATTGTAAACTACCTGACAAAATGATTTTTCATGTCGTTTTACTTTTGCTTTATCAAATTAGAAAATTTAAAATTAAACTCATGAACAGAACCATTTTACTTTTATTGGTTTTATTGTCAAATGCTGTAAGTGTTGCACAATCTCAAACCAAAAGAACCAAAGAATTCAATTTAGAAAATAATGTAGCGCTTCAAGGCTATGATCCGGTGGCTTATTTTACACAAAAGAAAGCCGTAAAAGGCAAAAAAGAAATCGCATCAACTTATGAAGGTGTAACTTATTATTTTACATCACAAGCCAACAAAGCAATTTTTGCCAAAAATCCTTCGGGTTATGAACCACAATATGGTGGTTGGTGTGCTTTTGCGATGGGCGATTACGGCAAAAAGGTGGAAGTTGATCCCGAAACTTTTAAAATTCTCGACGGCAAATTGTATTTGTTTTACAATGCTTATTTCAATAATACTTTGAAAAGTTGGAA
The DNA here is from genome assembly GCA_041158485.1 of Bacteroidota bacterium. Classification (GTDB taxonomy): domain Bacteria; phylum Bacteroidota; class Bacteroidia; order Flavobacteriales; family Flavobacteriaceae; genus Flavobacterium. Next base: position 1,532 of record JBEBBH010000114.1, read on the forward strand.
TAAAGACGAAACCAATCTGAAGAAAAAAGCCGATGCCAATTGGAAAAAAATTAATATTAACTAACAATCTAACCTTCTAATAATCTAAAAATGAAAAACCCTATTATCCTATGGATTGTCAAACTCACAGCAGTGGTAATCCTTTTGCAAACGCTGTATTTTAAATTCACTGCCGCCGAGGAAAGTGTTTATATTTTTCAAACGTTAGGCATAGAACCTTTCGGCAGAATTGGTTCCGGTGTAGTGGAATTAATTGCTTCGATTTTAATTTTAATCCCAAGAACCACATTACTTGGAGCGCTTTTAGGATTGGGAACAATGTTAGGTGCGATTTTTTCCCATATATTTGTGTTAGGAATTGAAGTGCAAAATGATGGTGGAACGTTATTTATTTTGGCTGTAATCACTTTGTTAAGCTGCTTGATTCTGGTGTATGCTGCCCGAAATAAAATCCCTGACTTGTTACGATTCAAATTGTAGAAAACCATTTAGGTTCAATAATCGTATCTAAAGCAATAAACAAACAAAAACTAAATATGCTCATTCCGGCCATCTACAAAACCCTCAACGAACTGTCAGACTTGGTCTCACAACTCTCTGATGAAGACTTTTGTTTTCCTTGTCACGACCTGAGTAATGCCACCATCGGCGAACATACAAGACACATTATTGAAATGTTTCAGTGTCTTCAAAACCAATACGAAATAGGCGTAATCAATTATGACGATCGAAAGCGTGATTACCTGATTCAGACCAATACAGCTTTTGCCAAAAATAGTATTGATGCTATTTTAGCTCGTGTTGATAAACCCAATAAAAAACTGCAATTACAACAAATTGTCGATGGAGAAGAGTTGCTCATCGAAAGCAATTACCAACGCGAATTGTTGTATAATTTAGAACATTGCATACACCATCAAGCGCTTATCAAAGTGGCTATTCTTCAATTGAAGACTATTGAAATTGACGAAAATTTTGGCGTAGCTCGCTCCACAATTGAATACCGAAAACAATGTGCACAGTAAGTTTTGTCAAGGCCAATGGGAAAATCATCATTACGTCTAATCGTGATGAAAAAATCATACGTCCCAATGCCATTGAACCCAAAACGTATCACCTCAATAACAAGAAAGTCATTTTTCCCAAAGACAATAAAGCCGGTGGCACTTGGTATGCCATCGACGAACATTCGAATGTTTTAGTGTTGTTAAATGGTGCCGAAGAAAAGCACGTTTTAAAAGAAAGCTATCGCAAAAGTCGCGGCTTAATTGTTCTTGATTTAATAGCCGCCGAATCGCCTTTGAAAGCTTGGCAGGAGATTGATTTAGATCAAATCGAACCTTTTACTTTGGTCTTATTTGAAAATCATAAACTCTATCAGTTGCGCTGGAATGAATCGGAGAAAAGCATTTTAGAGTTGGATACCAATCAAAGCCATATTTGGTCATCTTCGACTTTGTATTCTATGGAAATTAGAACAAAAAGGGCGAATTGGTTTTACACTTTTTTAGATACCAAACCCGAAGTCAACGAAGAAGAATTGTTCAACTTTCATCGCTATACCGAAGCCGAAAATAACGAGCATGGATTAGTCATCAACCGAAATGATATTTTAAAAACTTTGAGCATCACGCAAACCATTTTGGAACAAAATAAAGTCACCATTCATTATAATGATTTGATTGCAGAACAGGATTTTTC
>JBEBBH010000115.1:0-3835 GCA_041158485.1 Bacteroidota bacterium
TAACGTTTCGTGGCTAGTGGCTTTTTGCGAAGCCAACGAACTGCGTACTTTCTGCTAAGATAAAAAGTTTTACGTGAAAAATAGGAGTGAAGCCACAAAAAAACCAGCAATGGCCACTAACCACTGTTATGCACAGTATGGTTAATCGAAGCCAATTTCACTAAAGTACCAACGCTTATTTAGTTTGGTTATTTTATAAGATGCTCCAGATATTTTTTGACTTTCAAAATTTCTTGGCTTTTTTTTGAAATCATAAATTATCCTTTTTTCAGTTTCCATTATATTATTAGAATTTTTAATCAAAATAATAAGACTATCATTTTCTTCGAAAAATCCGGAATACTCTGGGTTTTTATTTTTACAATTTACTATTGCCAAATCGATATCTAATTCGCGAAAGTCATCTATCTCAAATTCATCAATATCATCCTCGGAATAAGTTCCACAGTCATAAGTTTTTAGTTTCAAAACCAATTTATTTAGTTGATTTTCATAATCCAAAACTTTGTTTTCACCAAATGGATTACATGAAACCAAAAAATAAGCTAAAATTATGAGTAATGGTTTTTTCATATTGTGCATAACTCTTATATACTCGCTATTTTATAGCGAGTATACACCCAAATCAGGTTGTATAGCCGCTATTGAATGCGTGTTATGGTCAAATATAGGGATTTTATTATAAATCGTCAAAAGGACTCCGAATTTGTTGTAAACTCTTCGTACTAACGTGAGTATATATCTCTGTGGTTTTGCTGCTATTGTGTCCCAATAGTTCCTGAATATACCGCAAGTCAGTGCCGGTTTCCAGTAAATGCGTGGCGTAACTGTGGCGTAACCAATGCAAAGTCACCGGTTTGTCAATCCCGGCTTTTTGAATGGTGAGTTTTAAAATTTGTTGCAAGGTTCTGCTGTCGTAAGGCGTACCCTTGATGCGACCTTCAAATAAATAGGTGGTGGGTTTATATAGTTTGAAATAGGAGCGCAACATTTCCAATATTTTCGGACTCAAGGGCGCAATCCGATCTTTTTTACCTTTCGCGTTTTTAATCAGTACAATGTTTCGCTTCGAGTCAATATCGTTTAATTTTAAGGCCAAAAGTTCACCACATCGCAAACCGCAACTGTAAATCAAACTGAACATGGCGCGGTGTTTCAAGTTGATTGGCGTTTCTAATATCTTTTTCACTTCTTCCTTGCTCAAAACATTCGGCAACACCTTGGCGCGCTTTGGGCGATGAATGATGTCAACATCCATTACACGGTTTTGTATCGTAGTAAAAAACAATTTTATGGCATTCGTAATTTGGTTTTGATAAGACGCCGATAAGTTGTTTTTCAAAATATAATCGTTATTGAAATACACAAAATCATCATTGTCTATCAGCGCAATACTTTTGTGTTTGTAGTAAATCAAAAACACTCTCACCGCATTAAAATAGGTGGTTATGGTATTGTCACTATACCTTTTGGAACGCATCCAAAGTCGGTATTGCTCTAAACTTCGAATGCCTTCCTCACTTGGAATGGTGTCAAACTTGCTCGGAATACCAAAATAACGCCGATTGGCTTCGGTGTCCGGAAGATGCCAAACTTGCTTCGACTGACTCCATTTGGCATCTTCAAACTCCTTAATTCTCATTAGAATTTCCGCATTTTTTTCAAAGTAAATGCCGATTCGCTCTTCATCGTAATGCTTGATTACTTTTGCACTCCAGTTCATATCCTTTAATTTAGATAAGAATAAAAGTACAAAAAATAATATTTTGTAAAAAATTAATTACTTATTTTGATAGTAATTAGTTGTTTGATGTCGTTTAGTTGAGGTTCATTGGTAACAGATATTCGTATACCGCGACCTTCAGCGTAGGGTTTTGCGGCCATTAGTTCGTTTTTAATCGAATCGGATATGTCGCTTTTCAATACGACATCGGTGGCCTTCTGACCGAAAACAAAAGCGACTTTAAAGAATTGATCTCTGGGTAATAAGTAAATAATAACTCTTTTTGTATCGCTGATGCGGAAGCTCCAACCGAATTTTTCACCGGAATAGTGCCATTGTGTTTCAGCCTTCGGATATAAGGATAAGGTGTGATGAGACAGCGTTTGCCAATGGTCATAAGTTTCACCTAAAGCGGTTTTGACTTGCGCTTCTGTCGGGGTGATTTCTTTATCAGTAAAGATGCTTTTCATTATACTTCAGACAGTTTGTTTTGTAATGCCTGAATCTCATCGCGGTATTTAGCGGCCTGCATGAAGTCTAAATCTTTGGCAGCTTTTTCCATGGCTTTTCGGGCTTCGCGAATTTTCTTTTCGATTTCAGGTTTAGACAAATACAAGCTTTCCGGTTCGGCGGCTTTGGCGATTTTGTCTTCAAAATATTGGGTCGAAACCGAGTTGCCGCTCAACGCATTGCCCAAGCTTTTGTTCAAGGCTTTCGGAACCAAATTGTGTTTGGTGTTGTAGTTCATTTGCTTTTCGCGACGGTAATTGGTTTCGTCTATGGTTTTTTGCATCGAAGCCGTAATTTTGTCCGCATACATGATTGCTTTTCCGTTAACATTTCGGGCCGCGCGACCAACAGTTTGCGTTAAGGAGCGATGACTGCGCAAGAAACCTTCTTTGTCGGCATCTAAAATCGCAACCAACGACACTTCCGGTAAGTCCAAACCTTCACGGAGTAAGTTTATGCCGATGAGTACGTCGAAGATACCTTTGCGCAAGTCTTGCATGATTTCCACGCGTTCTAAAGTGTCTACGTCAGAATGGATATAGCGACAACGAATGGAGACTTTCGTTAAGTATTTCGTCAGTTCTTCCGCCATTCTTTTGGTTAAAGTGGTGACCAAAACACGTTCGTCGACTTCACAGCGCTGCTGAATTTCTTCGATTAAATCGTCTATCTGATTCAAACTCGGACGCACTTCGATAATCGGATCTAGTAAACCGGTTGGACGAATGATTTGCTCCACATAAATACCTTCTGATTTTTGTAATTCGTAGTCAGCCGGTGTGGCCGAAACATAAACCACTTGGTTTTGCATGCTTTCAAATTCTTCAAATTTCAGCGGACGGTTGTCCATGGCAGCGGGCAATCGGAAACCGTATTCCACCAAGTTTTCTTTTCGGCTTCGATCACCGCCGTACATGGCGTGCACTTGCGAAATGGTCACGTGACTTTCATCAACCACCATCAAATAATCGTCCGGAAAATAATCGAGTAAGCAGAAAGGCCGCGTTCCCGGCTGTCTTCGGTCTAAGTAGCGCGAATAATTTTCAATGCCGGAGCAGTAGCCCAATTCGCGAATCATTTCTAAGTCGAAATTGGTGCGTTCTTCCAAGCGTTTGGCTTCGAGGTGTTTGCCGATTTCTTTAAAATAATCGACTTGTTTAACCAAATCTTGTTGGATATCCCAAATTGCGGCTTGTAGTACATCGGGCGAAGTTACGAACATATTAGCAGGATAGATATTCAGTCTTTCGTAGCGTTCCAACACTTTTGACGATTTGGCGTCGAAGGCTTCAATCTCTTCAATTTCGTCACCAAAGAAATGTACGCGGAACGGTTCATCGGCATAACTCGGGAAAATTTCTACCGTGTCGCCTTTGATGCGAAAAGTTCCCGGCAGGAATTCCGCTTCCGTTCTGGAGTATAAACTTTGAACGAGTCGGTGTAGCAATTTGGTTCGGGAGATGACTTGATTTTTCTCAATAGAAATCACGTTCTTCTGAAATTCCACAGGATTTCCGATACCGTACAAGCAGGAAACCGAGGCGACAACTAACACATCGCGTCGGCCGGACAATAGGGCAGAGGTTGTGCTAAGGCGAAGCT
>JBEBBH010000116.1:0-5513 GCA_041158485.1 Bacteroidota bacterium
CGATAGCGCCTAATTTACTACCATCCGGACGGGAATCAAAATAATTATCGGATACTGTTTCCGAAGTTTTCTCGGCTATTCCTTTGATAATGACTTGACGTTCCATGCTGTGCCAAAAAAATGACAAACAAATGTTGGGATTGTTCAAAATGGCTTTCCCTTTTTCCGATTGGTAATTGGTGTAAAAAATAAATCCTTCTTCGTTGAATTTTTTGAGTAGCACTACCCTACTCTTCGGAAAACCATCAGAACCGATAGTAGCCACCGTCATGGCATTGACTTCCTCAGTAGTGCTGAATTCCTCCATTTCATAAAACCAGCGGTGAAATAAATTGATTGGATCTTCAGTAAGGTTTTGCTCTAACAGTTCGCTTTTCTCGTAAGATTTTCGATAATCGCTTAAGTCTTTCATAGCAGTTAAGATTGATTGGGTAAAGTTACTAAGTTTTCAAGATAAAAATTAGACATTGACATCACTGATAAATTCCAGGTCTTTCTCTACTATTCAAAATCAAACACTTTACCGTCGTCGCCTAGCAGAACATTGGAGAAGATAGTTTCGGCTTCTTGTTTAAACAACTCAATATTACTGTAACGCGTGCTGTAATGACCTAGAACCAAATGCTTCACGTTGGCCAATTTAGCAATAGTGGCAGCTTGTTTGGCAGTGCTGTGCATGGTTTTCTCGGCTTTGTCAGCTTCCGATTCCAAAAAAGTAGCTTCGTGGTACAACACATCTGCATTTTGAATGAGCGGAACGATACCTTCATTGTAAACGGTATCACTGCAAAAAGCGTAACTCTTGGTTGGTTCGGGATCAAAACTGAGTTCAGCATTGGGAATGATTTGACCATTATCCAGTGTAATATCGCCGCCGTATTTGATTTTTCGGTAATAGGCTTTATCGATTTGGTACTCTTCAACGGCTTCTACATTTAGTTTACGCTCTTTGGGCTTTTCCTGAAATAAAAAACCATTGGTATAAATGCGGTGTTGAAGCGGAATGGTTTTAACGATTACCTTATCATCTTCAAAAATAACTTCGCTTTCTTTTGATTCCAGTTCATGGAAATACAAATTGTAACCGGTAAACGAATTGGAATAGCGCAATTGCAGTAAGATGATTTCTTTGATGCCTTTTGGTCCGTAAACATGTAAATCGGTTTGGCGATTGAGCAACATAAAAGTCGATATCAATCCAACCAGGCCATACATATGATCGCCGTGCAAGTGCGAAATAAAGATATGGTTGATTTTGGAAAACTTGAGTTTGTTTTTGCGGAGTTGTACCTGAGTGCCTTCGCCGCAATCGATGAGAAACATGCGGTTCCGGATTTCCAATACTTGTGCTGTTGGATTGGTAATAGTTCTTGGCGTGGCTGCATAGCAACCCAATAGGGTTAATTTCATAAAACTAGAATCCTAAATCGCGCTCAATTTCTTCCATTTCAATAATATCGTGTGCTTCCAAAACTGTTGGCACCAAGATAATATTCTTTGGTATAGCATTAAAGTTAACACTGTTGGCCACCAACACAACCGATTTCTTTTGCTTTTGGTGCAGCTTGATAAAGTCGGAAAACGATTTAACGGTTTCCAATGTCAAATTTTGGTCGTGAGACAAATCAAGTATCAAATTGCTGTTTTTAAAACTATTGTGCTCGTGGGTTATTTTCATCAAAAACGAAGCAGTATCGCCTTGGGTGTCTTTGAGAATGGCTGTATGACCTTTGTGTTCAACTTTCATGGTTAGGGGAACTGAATTAATACGAAGCTAATTTAGGAAGATTTTGCCATTTTCAGGTCATACTCCTACTCTTTCTTATTTGAATGTTGCAGTTCACAGAAAAAAATGGTTTTTCATCGATGAAATGCACCTTTTTTTAACATTTCATAGACGAACTGCACAAAAAAAACGCTGAAAACCCCCGAATTCATTGAATTTGTCGATTAAACGACTTTTGAGGTTAGTTATCGAAAAAATTTCAGTCGCCCATACTCTTGAAGTAGTTTTGACCCAAGAAATAACAACAAAACCAAAATTTAAGATATGACAACAAATAACTCAATAGCTCAAAAAAATGTAACTAACGTTAGATTATTTGTTTTATTCGTTTTATTAGTGTTATCAAGCAACGGAGTTTTTGCTCAAGCTAAAGAAACTGCTACTGCTCCAATCGCTACTACTGAGGTTTCAGTTGTTAAAGAAAATGCAATCGAAGTTACTACTGCTACTTCAGTAGCTTCAATGGATTTCGCTATTTGGTTCATGGGAACTCAAAAAACTTCTTCTGAGTCTCAATCAAAATCAGCTACTTTCAGCAAAAAAGCGTTAATCAACTCAGGTATTAAAACGAATAGTGTTTTAATCCGTTCTATCTTGAAAAAAGTAAGTACTCAAGAAAGCAGCGTAGCATAATTATCCCAAGAGTTAAGTTAGGATTACATTATAAATTAGGTTAGTTTTGAAAAAATAAAAGTCCCGAGTTAATCGGGACTTTTTTATTTGGTATTTTGTTTGAAGTAAACTTCTGTGGCGCCTTGACCGTATTTTTGATAATTAGCGTCTTGAAACGTAATGTTATCATAGCGTCCTAACATAAAGTCGAGTTCCGATTTCAGCACGCCTTCGCCTACGCCGTGAATGAAAACAATTTTTGGGATTCGATTTCGAATGGCAAACTCTATGTGTTTTTTAGCAGTTTCACTTTGCAACGTCAGGATTTCGTAATTGTTCATCGACTTGTAGTTTTTGACTAGCTTTTCAATGTGCAAATCAAACTCGGGTACCGGAACTACTTTTTTCGACTTCTTTTCCTTATTAATATAGTTTGGCTTTTTGACTTCTTTCTCGGCAATAATATGATTTTTATTGAAGTCGATTCGCAGTTCTCCTTGATCCATTTTCAATAATTCCCCGGGCTTAAAAGTGAGATGAAAGCCATCTGTTGTCTCGATAGTAACGTCATTTCCTTTTACTTCAGTTACTATACCGTCAATGGCATCGTCTAAAACCGTTACTTTATCGCCTTTATTGAGTATCATCTTGGTTTCTATTATCGTTTTCTGAATCTTTACTTGGTATTTTTTCGCTGAGTTTCATCAAACCAAACATCAGCAACACCATAGCAGCTATTAATTTAAACACATTGGGTTGGTCTTGGGTTTGTTCGTAAATTCCGACTGCAATAGCCAAAACCATTATCAAAAGAAAAACTTTTTTCATACGCTAGAATTATCTTTCCAAAATTAAGGAAGTTTAGCCTATTTACACCACAAAAAAAGCACCTTCGTTGGAAGATGCTCTTTTCTCATTATATTTTAATAAATTATCTCATAGCGCTAAATCCGATTACCATAACAATGGCCATCACTATATATAAAGAAATGATGACAATTGCTGCTATTCCTAAAAATTTATGATGTGATTTTAAAGCCCCAAAAGCATCCGTTAATAGTGCAGAATCTTTTGAAAAAATAGCTTTTTTGGTATTGCTGGCGTATCGATACAAATAATAAACAGGAAATAAATAGATGATAGCTATCACTAAGTAAAAAATGGAAACAACACCTTTTACTGCGCCTAACGGTCCCGGTGTATCAGGCATAACCGACATTACAGAGGTCATAATAATGGCCACAAGTGCTAAGAATCCTATGCCTATAAAACCTAAAATAGCTAAAAACATGGACCATTTGGCACTTTCGCGCAAATAATCTAAGGCTGTTTGGTTTAAGTGCAATTCAAATGAATCAAATTGAGATTGGTTTTCGTTTTCCATAAAATAGTTTTTGGTTGGTTATAAAATTGGTTTGGTTATATTTCAAATGTTTTAAGTGTATTGATGATAATGGCAATACAATCGCGTAATTGTTCTTCTGTCATCACTAATGGCGGTGCAAAACGAATGATATTACCGTGTGTTGGCTTGGCTAGCAAACCGTTTTCAGCCAATTTCACACAGATATTCCAAGCGGTTTCACTGTCTTCCGTATCGTTGATTACAATAGCATTCAGCAATCCTTTACCTCGAACTAAAGTTACTATGTTGGATGTTTCGATATATTTAGCCAATTCGGAACGGAAAATTTGACCTAATTTTCGAGCGTTTTGTGCCAAATGTTCGTCGGTTACCACATCCAAGGCTGCCATTGCCACAGCGGCTGCCACCGGATTGCCTCCGAAAGTTGAACCGTGTTGGCCGGGTTTGATGACATTCATAATCGGATCATTAGCCAATACCGCAGAAACCGGATACGCGCCACCTGAAATGGCTTTTCCTAATATTAAGATATCCGGAGTAACATAACCACTTTGTTTTTCACAATGATTATCGCAAGTACAATTTCCGCAAACCGCTAATAAAGAACCTGTTCTGGCAATTCCGGTTTGAACTTCATCGGCTATAAACAACACATTGTTAGCTTCGCACAAGGCTTTGGCTTTGGTCAGATAATCTTCGCTTGGCACATATACTCCGGCTTCACCTTGAATTGGTTCTACCAAGAAACCGGCTATGTTTTTAGAAGAAGTGATGGCTTTTTCCAAAGCTTCAATATCATCGTATGCAATTTTGATGAATCCTGCGGTGTACGGACCGAAGTTTTTACGCGCATTTTCATCGTTGGAGAACGAAATAATGGTGGTTGTTCTTCCGTGGAAATTGCCTTCGCAAACAATAATCTGCGCTTCGTTTTCCGGAATTCCTTTCTTTTCATAAGCCCATTTGCGACAGATTTTTAAAGCCGTTTCCACAGCTTCTGCACCCGTATTCATCGGTAATACTTTATCGAATCCAAAATATTTGGTGACGTATTCTTCGTAAACGCCTAACTTATCATTATAAAAAGCACGAGAAGTTAAAGTTAAGGTTTGTGCTTGCGCAATCATTGCGCCTACAATTTTAGGATGACAATGTCCTTGGTTTACGGCTGAATAAGCCGAAAGGAAATCGTAGTATTGTTTGCCTTCGACATCCCAAACATAAACACCTTCTCCTCTATTCAGTACTACCGGTAGCGGATGATAGTTGTGGGCACCGTATTGGTCTTCTAAAGCAATGGCATCAGCGGAAGTTAATTTTTCTAAAACTGACATGAATGTTGTAATTTAAATTCTGTAATCTCAATTCCTTCTTAATGGAGAGAAATCATCCTTAGTGACAAATGTACGAAAAGCAAACTTCAGTTTATAATGCGCTATTATTTCTTTATCCGTTCCAAAATATCATTCATCATTTCAATTTGAACTTTCTGTATTTCAATCAATTCTTGTTGTTGGTGCATGATTAAATGGTCCAATTTTTCATCCAACATTCTAATTTCCAACTCCGATTTTAAATTGATCATATAATCTTTCTTGGCGCGTTCTCTATCCTTTTCTTCCTGTCGGTTTTGACTCATCATAATCACCGGCGCTTGCAAAGCAGCAATACAAGATAAAATTAAGTTGAGTAAAATAAACGGATACGGATCAAAACCCTTATTCAATAAGATAAAAACATTAGCTCCAA
>JBEBBH010000117.1:0-2710 GCA_041158485.1 Bacteroidota bacterium
AAAGCCAAAGAAAAAGGATTTGTTTTCCCTTATTTGGTAGACGAAGGTCAAAAGATTTATCCGCAATACGGCGCTACTAAAACGCCACATGTGTTTTTGTTGGACAAAAATTTAATTGTGAAATACATTGGTGCCATCGATGACAATTCAGATGATGCATCAGCGGTGAAAGAGAAGTATTTGGAAAATGCCATTCGTGCGTTAGACAATGAAACAGATCCAAGTCCGGCATTCACCAAAGCCATTGGCTGTTCAATCAAAACGAAGAAAAAAGCATAAACCAAAAGGACTTCAATAGAAGTCCTTTTTTTATGCAATGAAAACTTTTCGGATGCCTATTAATACAACAATCAACAAAGTATATACTGTGAAAAAAGGTACAATGAATTCAATCCAACCCAATGGGAGCATTATGGCTATAATCAATAATTGAAATCCCAAACCATAGAGTGAGAGCAATGTCATAAACCAATTGGGAAAAGTTTTTACTTTATAAGCATTTGGGTCTAAAGCATGGATAATTTTGTCAAAAAGTCCATAAAGCATCAGGTAAATGCCAAACAAAACAGTCACTGATTTTTGGGTTTCACCCGGTAATGCTTTAGGCGTTTTATATTCGAAAATTTTACTCGTTCCGTCGCCGCCAACCGATTTGTTTCTTAAGATAACATAATAGTAATTGTACAAAGTACCTTGTAGTTGCAGTCCGATAAACGCCAAGAATGTAAATCCAATATTCGTTTTTGAAACATAGCAAATCGCCATCAAAAACATAAAGTTTAAAATGATATCAAACACACTGTCTAAATACCTTCCGGAATAAGAAGGCGTGTTTTTTAATCGGGCCAATTCTCCATCAGCAGCATCAATCCCCGATTTTAGCAGAATAAAAAATGCGGCAAGCCAGTAATGGTGTTCCAAAATGCAGTATATAGCAATCAGTCCGGAAAATCCAAAAAGTAAAGTAACGTGAATAGGAGTAAAGCGGGAATCTTTTAATTGGTAGGCGAAAAATCTCCCGAAAGATCTTCCGTAATCCGATAAATCTAAAAATTTATCTTGTGCAGCAAGTTTGGACATTTAAGTTCATAAACAAGGTAACTGTGACAATATAGTCGGATAAGCGTATTATTTTGAAAATCGGTGTAAGGTGTAGGTCATCGCCGTTAATAAAAAGAAAGCTACCACCTGATGCGTCAAGCCCAACCAAAGCGGAACGGCATACAACAAGGTAAATACGCCTAAAGTAAATTGTACAAAAACCAAAAATACTAAAGCATGTAAGCCTTTTTGTTGTTGGAGACTAAGCGTGTATTTTTTGCTCTTGAAATACAAAAATAATATCAAGCCAACTACCACGTATGCCATCGTTCGGTGTACAAACTGCACGCCGCTTTTGCCTTCGGTCAAACGCAACAGCCAGCTGTCGTATTCTACTTTAATACTCTCATGGAAAAACTGTCCGTCGCTCATCAGCGGCCAGTGGTTGTGAATCAATCCGGCATTTAATCCGGCAACGAAACCACCGTAAATGATTTGCACAATCAGAAAGAACAAGGTAACTCGCGCTAGTTTTTTCAGTGGTACTATAACTTCTCTTTTCTCGGGATAAATCAAATCCAATGCTACCCAGAGCGTATACGCAAAGGTGATAAAGGCGAAAGTCAAGTGTAAGGCCAAGCGAAAATGACTCACATCCGGATTGTCTACCAAACCGCTTTTTACCATAAACCAACCGAAAAATCCTTGCAAAGCACCCATTCCTAGCAACACAAAGCATTTGTTTAAGGTAGCTTTATCGATGCGTTTTTTTATTAAAAAGTAGACAAACGGAATGATAAAAACCAACCCGATGATTCGGCCGATAAAACGGTGGAACCATTCCCAAAAATAGATGAATTTGTAATCGTCTAATTGAAAATCGTTGTGAATATTGATTTTTTGGTATTCAGGGAATTTCTTGTATTCTTCAAAGGCATGTACCCATTTTTCCTCACTCATCGGCGGGAAAGTATCGGTTACCAAATGCCAGTCGGTCATGGATAACCCCGAATTGGTTAAGCGCGTTATACCGCCAACCACCACCATAATAAACACTAAAACACAACCTGAAAGTAGCCAATAAATGACTGATTTGTCTTTTTTCATATTTTTGAGAAGCTGAGTTACTGAGTGGCTTAGTTTCTGAGTAACTGAGTTGCAAATTTAACATCTATTTGTGTTCATTTGACTGAAACAAATGATAATAGTTTATTAATTTTTTTTCTAAGAATGGTCTTTCTTAGCTACTCAGTAACTTTTTTCAACCCCATTTTTTCCGCTTTGGCCACTACAAAATCATAAGCCGCTTGGTATTCGTTCGGGATTTCTCCTTCCAAAATGGCTTCTTTTACGGCTTCTTTCAACACGCCGATTTCACGTGAAGGTTGTAAATTGAATAACGCCATAATTTCTTCTCCCGAAATAGGTGGTTGGAAATTACGGATGTGATCGCGCTCTTCGACTTCAATAATTTTACGACGAACGATGTCGAAATTGTTGTGGTATTTTTTAAACTTGGCCTGATTTTTAGTCGTTATATCGGCTTCACATAAAGTCATCAGGTTGTCTACATCTTCGCCGGCATCAAACACCAATCGGCGTACTGCAGAATCAGTTACGATGTCTTCAGACAATACAATTGGTCGGGAACTCAGCATCACCATTTTTT
>JBEBBH010000118.1:0-3386 GCA_041158485.1 Bacteroidota bacterium
CCCATGGTGTTGCGTTCGATACACGGAATTTGAACTAAACCACCAATAGGATCACAGGTTAAACCCAAGTGATGTTCCATGGCAATTTCGGCAGCCATCAACACTTGCTCCGGAGTACCGCCCATTACTTCACACAAAGCACCGGCTGCCATCGCTGAAGAAACGCCGATTTCGGCTTGACAACCGCCCATAGCGGCAGAAATGGTGGCACCTTTTTTAAAGATACTGCCGATTTCTCCGGCTACCATCAGGAATTGTTTGATTTGCTTTTCGTCGGCTTGGTGGTTTTCAATCACCATATAATACATTAAAACCGCAGGAATAACGCCCGCGCTTCCGTTGGTTGGTGCTGTAACTACGCGACCTAAAGCGGCATTAACCTCATTTACTGCGAGTGCAAAACAAGAAACCCATTTTAGGATTTGTCGGAACTTGACTTCGGTTTTGCGAATGGTTTCCAGCCATTCTTGAGGTGAATTGTAATTGGCTAAACCGATGAGGTTTTGGTGCATGTCGAACGCTCTGCGGCGAACATTCAATCCGCCCGGTAAAATACCTTCTGAGTGACAGCCAATGTACATGCATTCCAGCATAGTGTTCCAAATTCGAAGTAGCTCATGGTGAACTTCGGTTTCAGTACGCATAGATATTTCATTAGCGTATACAATTTCAGCAATGGATTTGTTTTCTTTGAGGGTGTACGCTAACAATTCGGCTGCATTCTGAATCTGAAACGGGAAAGCACACTTAATTTGATGTTTCTTTTTGGCATTTACTCGTTCTTCTTTCACCACAAAGCCGCCACCGATAGAGTAGAAGGTCGAAACTATGGATTTTCCATCATTGGTAGTGGCCGTAAAAGACATACCGTTGGCGTGATAAGGCAAAAAGTTTTTATTAAAAACGATATCAATTTCCGGATTAAAGGAAATATCGAAAGAATCAGCCAAACGTATTTGGTGATTTTTATTGATTGATTGGACAATGCTGTCAATATTTTGCACCGGGATGTATTCCGGATCTTGTCCGCTCAAACCTAACATTACGGCATAATCGGTGGCGTGACCTTTACCGGTTAGTGATAAAGAACCATATAAATCGACTTTAACATGGGTAACTTCAGTCAGTTGATTGGCTTCTTTCAATTCGTTTAAAAAACGTTCGGCAGCGCGCCAAGGACCGAGTGTATGGGAACTTGATGGTCCGACACCTATTTTGAGCATATCAAATACCGAAATGCATTCTTCCATTACTATATCGATTTAGTGAATCACAAAGATAGATAAGAATTGTTGATTCTGACAAATATCCCGCTTGGCCAATTATTACAGACTTTTACAAATGGCCACAAAGTGAAGTATAGTGCCCAGTAGTACAAACACATGCCAGATGGCGTGGTAAAAGGGTTTGTGACTTTTGACATAAAAGTAAACACCTACAGTATAACTTAGTCCGCCGCCTAAAATCCACCAAAAAACGGACAACGGTACATTGTGAATCAATGGTTTAATCACAAAAACAATCATCCAACCCATGGCGAGGTAGAGTATAACCGAAAACCATTCGAACTTGTGGATGAAGAAAATTTTAAAAAGCGTACCGAACAACACTATGCACCACATGGTTGTCAGAAAAACAAAAGCAGTCGATGACGACAAGTATTTAATCATTAAAGGCGTGTAAGTTCCGGCAATGAGGAAATATATACTGATATGGTCGGCAATTTTAAGGATGTTTTTGATTTTCTGTTCCTGAACAAAATGGTACAAAGTAGACGAACTGTAAACTAATAATACGCCCACAGCAAATGCTGCAATACCATAAAAAGAAGTCAAATCTTTTTGATTAAAGGTAATGGTTAAAACGACCGGCATAGCCAAAACACACAACAAAACTCCTAATCCGTGTGTTAAGGCATTGGCTAATTCTTCCTGTCGGGTTTGTGCTCTATCTTTCATGGTTAGTTACAAGCTGTTTTTTTCAGCGGCATATTGGCGTTGAATTGTAATTTAGTCACATCTTTAAACTGTGTGCTGTTGGTTTTGCGTTCTCCGTAACCTTCTAAAAGTTGGTTGTTAAGACGTTTAAAAGCGATTTGCCGTTCTTTGCTTTTGCCTTTTGATTCATAGGTATAAGTGGCAACTAAAATATTATTTTCCCATTTTCCTTTAAATATTCCTTGGGTAACGTCCTTACCGGAAAAAGCATAAGTTAGGGTTCCGGTTGTCGTCTCGGCCTTGTTTTGAATTTGTAGTTCGATAATGTTTCCAGCTACATCAGCTTTGTAGCAATCAGAAAGATTGGTTGTTTTAGTTGGAATTTCACGCTTGGGTTTTGCTTCCGGTTTGAGTGGTTCTAAGTTGTCTTTTTTGCAACTAACCACTGTAATAATAAGGAAGAATAACAGTATTTTCTTGTTCATGGATTTAGTTAAAAAGAGTAATTTGTTTTAATGTTTTAAAGGTCTTTTCTTAATCATGCCGCCTTTGGTGTCTTTGATGCTGTTCATGACCACAAACGCATCGGGTTCAATTTTTTCTATTTCGGTGTTGAGTTTGTTCAATTCCAGGCGAGTGATAACAGTATAAATGATTTCCGTTTCTTTGGTTTCGCCACGTTTGCCATAGCCGCGTTTGCCACTGTACACCGTCACGCCTCGGCCCATGACTTCTATAATCATTTGTCGGATTTCGTTGCTTTTAGACGAAACGATGGTTACACCGATGTATTCATCGATACCTTCTACTATAAAATCCAAAGTTTTGGAAGCGGCTAAATAAGTAATCATCGAGTACAATGCGACTTCAATTCCCAAGAAATAGGCTGCTGCCGAGAAAATGAGTATGTTGATCACAATGATAATATCGCCAATGGTAGTGCCGAATTTTCTACTGAGAAATATCGCCAGTACTTCCGTTCCGTCAATGACGGCACCGCCTCTAACCGATAAACCAATCCCGGCGCCCAAGAAGAAACCGCCAAAAACCGCCACTAAAAGATTGTCGTTGGTCACATTGGGAAAGGTTACCGTTGCCAAACAAATGGCCAAACCTGAAATGGCCAAAGCCGTTTTAATGGCAAAAGCTTTTCCCATAACTCGGTATCCCATAATCACAAACGGCAAGTTAACGCCGATGATGAGCATGTATAGCGGAATCTTAGTCAATATCGAAATCAGCAAAGAAATACCGGTGGCACCACCGTCAATAAAGTGATTGGTCAGCAAAAAACCTTTGAATCCGAAAGAAGCTGAAAAAATCCCCAGAGTAATCAAAATGAAATCTTTCGAATTTCTTTTGGCCAAGATGATAAACTCACGGTAACCTTTAGCCAATTCGTATTTAGAATAGCTTTTGATTTTGCCGCTTTTTTTGCGCGGCTTCTTC
>JBEBBH010000119.1:0-25700 GCA_041158485.1 Bacteroidota bacterium
TAAAGTGTAATAATTCGTTACATCATCTATATATACTTTGTCAATAGTACCGATGCCAATGTTTTCCGGGAAAATAATCGATTGTCCTCCGGTTACTATAGTATCACCTTTTCTCACGCCGGCCAATCTCGGCACGTCAATCAATTGTACAAAGCCTGTACTTTTTCCGTTCCAAACCAACGAACCAAAGTGATTGGACTTTTTAATTTTGGCGTTGATTTGCGATTTAACATTCAAAATACTGATGATGGTAGCATAATTAGGAGAGGTGTTGTCTACTATACCCACAATTCCGGCACTGTTGATAACACCCATATTGCGTTTGATGCCCGAAGCAGAACCGTTGTTGATGGTAAGGTAATTTTCAAAAACACTATAAGAGTTGTGAATGACTTTTGATACAATGATATCCGTTTTTTTAACGCCTTTGATGGAATCAATCTCCGGTAATTTGGTGGTGTCTTTTTGGTTGAACAACAACGATTTTAAACGGGCATTTTCCAAAGCCAATTCTTCGTTTTGCGATTTCAGATTGAAATACTCGTTGATGTTGTTCACTCTTTCATAAATCCCGCCGGTAAAGAAATTCGCCGAGCTGATGACTTTGCTTTTGTGATAAGAATGCGACTGAATGGTAAGCGAAAGCGATATGACCAAAAGCAGCAAAAACAGTAAGCGATTACTGTTTTTTAAAATAAAATTAACTATTTGCTGCATCTTTTTCTAGGCTTCAGTGTTCAGTATTGAGTCGAAAGTATTCGGTGTGGTTACCCAATACTATTTAATAAGTATGCTTCTGAATTTCGGGATGTTTTTAAGCGCCATACCGGTACCGCGAACTACGGCTCTTAACGGATCTTCGGCGATATATACCGGTAAGTCCGTTTTTTGAGAAATACGTTTGTCCAAACCTCTTAACATCGAACCTCCACCGGCTAAGTATATACCTGTATTGTAAATGTCGGCTGCTAATTCCGGCGGTGTTTGAGATAAGGTTTCCATAATCGCATCTTCGATACGTTGTATAGATTTATCTAAAGCTTTGGCAATTTCTCTGAACGATACTTCTACTTGTTTCGGTTTTCCGGTCAACAAGTCACGACCTTGTACCGACATGTCATCCGGCGGTGTTTCCAAATCGTCAGTAGCTGCTCCAATGGTAATTTTGATTTTTTCGGCAGTACTTTCTCCCACAAATAAATTGTGTTGGGTTCTCATGTAGTACACGATATCGTTAGTGAAAACGTCACCGGCAATTTTAACCGATTTGTCACAAACAATACCACCCAAAGCAATTACTGCAATTTCTGTAGTTCCGCCACCGATATCAACAATCATATTTCCTTTTGGTTGCATAATATCGATACCAATACCGATAGCTGCTGCCATAGGTTCGTGAATTAAATAAACTTCTTTACCGTTTACGCGTTCACACGATTCTTTTACCGCGCGCATTTCTACTTCTGTAATTCCGGAAGGAATACAAACCACCATGCGCAAAGCCGGCGTAAACATTTTCTTCTTCAAGGCCGGTATGCTTTTGATAAACATACTGATCATTTTTTCCGAAGCGTCGAAATCGGCAATAACCCCGTCTTTCAACGGACGTATGGTTTTGATATTTTCATGGGTTTTACCTTGCATCATATTGGCTTCTTTTCCAACCGCAATGATTTTACCTGATATTCGATCACGCGCTACAATTGACGGACTATCAATTACAACTTTGTCGTTGTGAATTATCAGCGTATTGGCTGTACCAAGGTCAATAGCGATATCCTCGGTCATGAAATCAAAAAATCCCATAAGTCTTTTAAGGGTTTAAATGTTTATATAAAATTTTAACGCACAAAGTTAAACAAATTAATGTTTAAAATGACGTGTTCCTGTAAATACCATTGCAACTTTATTTTCGTTGCAAAAATTAATGCTCAATTCGTCTTTTATGGAACCTCCGGGCTGAATAACTGCCGTGATTCCTGCGTTGTGAGCGATTTCTACACAATCCGGAAACGGGAAAAAAGCATCACTGGCCATAACCGATCCGTTCAAATCAAATCCGAAAGTATTGGCTTTTTCAATCGCTTGTTTTAAAGCGTCAACTCTGGAAGTTTGTCCTGTGCCCGATGCTACTAATGTACTGTTTTTTGCTAACACTATTGTATTCGACTTGGTATTTTTGCAAATTTTTGAAGCAAAAAGCAAATCTTCAATTTCTTGTTCGGTTGGCTTGCTGTTAGTAACGTAAGTTAAGTGTAATTTATTGTCTGTGATGTTATTTCTTTCTTGAACCAAAACGCCGTTCAAACAAGTTCTAACGTTAGTTTGTGGTAAAGCAGTTTCTTTTAAAACCAAAATAATTCTGTTTTTCTTTTCAGATAGGATAGCGATGGCTTTCTCGTCAAAACTTGGCGCAATTACTACTTCACAGAATAAACTGTTGATTTCACCGGCGGTAGCTTCGTCTATGTTGCCATTGGCAATCAATACACCGCCGAAAGCCGAAGTCGGATCGCCTGCCAAAGCGGCTAAATACGCTTCTTTCATTGTATTTCGAGTGGCCAAACCGCAAGCATTGTTGTGTTTTAATATGGCGAAAGTAGGTTCGTTTTCTTTGAATTCTAAAATCAAATTCACTGCGGCATCCACATCCAACAAATTGTTGTATGACAATTCTTTACCGTGTAATTTGGTGAACATCGCGTCGAAATCGCCAAAGAAAAATCCTTTTTGGTGCGGATTTTCTCCGTAACGCAATACTTGTCCTTTTTGCTCGCTGATTTTCAGTACGGTTTCTTCCTGGTTTTGGTTAAAATAATTGAAGATAGCCGAATCGTAATGCGAAGAGACGTTAAAAGCTTTAGTCGCTAAAGTTCTTCTTTGCTCTAAAGTGGTGGCGCCGTTTTGTGCGGTCAATAAATCGAATAAAAATCCATACTCATTTACCGAAGCAATGATCACGGTGTCTTTAAAGTTTTTGGCTGCGGCGCGAATTAATGAAATCCCACCGATATCAATTTTCTCAATAATATCGGCTTCACTCGCTCCGGAAGCAACTGTTTTTTCAAACGGATATAAGTCTACAATCACCAAATCAATTTGCGGAATTTGGTATTCAATCATTTGTTGAGCGTCGCTTTCGTTGTCCTGACGGTTCAAAATACCGCCAAATACTTTAGGGTGTAAGGTTTTTACGCGACCGCCTAAGATAGAAGGATAGGAGGTGACATCTTCCACCGGAACTACTGGAATGCCGAGTTGTTTGATAAATTCTTCAGTTCCGCCGGTTGAGTAAATTGTTACGTTTTGTTCGTGTAGTTTGCGAACAATTGGTTCTAAACCATCTTTGTAAAAGACCGAAATTAAGGCCGATTGGATGTTTTTTGTTGTGTTCATAAGTGTTGTGTTGTGAGTGTAAAAATGTTGTTCCTTATACGACCGCAAAAGTAGTTTTTTTAAAAGCAATATTCAAGTTTGATTTGTAACAATCTGTGGTTTTTTGACACAAATAAAACGAAACAAAAAATAATAGGGATTTCCATTAATTTTATGGAAATTTACCTTTAGATAAATCAGCTATATGTTACTCTATTTAAGATTGCTCAAAGAAAGTTTTGCTTTTGCCATGAATGCTTTGCGAAACAACAAACTCCGAACCATGCTTTCTTTGTTGGGAGTGACAATTGGAATATTTTCCATCATAGCGGTTTTGGCAGCAGTTGACTCCTTAGACCAAAAAATCCAGAGCGATTTGAGTACTTTGGATAAAAACACTATCTATTTAACCAGTCAGTCTTTTGGACCAACTGAAGTGCCGCGCTGGAAAAGAGAACAATTTCCAAATGTGACTTTCGAAGAATACCAATACATGAAAACGGCTATGAAAGATGTAGAGAATTCTTGTTTTCAGTATTTTACTGTAAATCAGAATATTACTTTTGAATCGAGAACTTCCGAGGCTGTGAATATGGTGGCGGTTACGGCAGAGTTTGTTGATGTACAAAGAATGGAATTTTCCGAAGGGCGTTTTTTCAACGAATCCGAATCGTATTCCGGTAAGCAAGTTGTCGTTTTAGGATATGATATTGCCCAAAACTTATTCGACGGCTTTAGCCCGATTGGGAAAACAGTTAGGATGTACGGTCAGAAGTTTACCGTTATCGGAGTAACTAAAAAGAAAGGGAGTTCCGGTATTGACATAGGTGGAGGTGATGATACTTCAGCTTTTCTACCGGCTACTTTTTTGCGCAGAATTTACGGTGATAACAACCCGCAAGTATTACCGGTTATTGTGATTAAACCTGAAAAAGGCACCGATATTGAAGCATTGAAAAGTGACATCGCTCAGAAACTACGCAATTTCAGAGGGGTGAAACAAGGTGATATAGACAATTTCTTTATCAATATTTTATCGGGTTTGACGGATATGATTGACGGGCTTTTGGGTAGTTTAAGAGTAGGTGGTATTATTATTAGTTTCTTTTCTTTTTTGGTGGGCGGTTTCGGAATAGCTAATATTATGTTTGTTTCTGTGAAAGAAAGAACTAATCTTATCGGTATTCAAAAGTCACTAGGCGCTAAAAATAAATTCATCTTGTTCCAATTTTTATTTGAAGCCATCATTCTTTGTTTGATTGGCGGCGCTATAGGTTTGCTAATTGTTTGGTTGTTGGCGATGTTACTCACCAATATACTCGACTTCGAGTTTGTGCTAAGCGTTTCCAATGTGTTCATCGGAACGAGTTTGTCGGTCATAGTCGGACTCATCTCCGGAATTTTACCGGCTATTTCTGCTTCTAAATTAGATCCTGTAGAAGCGATTCGAAGCGGAATGTAATTCGGAATCCTTTTTCTTGAACAACATAAAAAAAGGCACAAATTTAGTTTTGTGCCTTTTTTAATTTTAATGATAATGACTTATCGAATATCTTGGTTCAAAATCAAATCGATGTACAAATTGATTTTGTTTTTCAACTCTTTTCGGTGAGCAATGAAATCTAAGAAACCATGATCTAAAACGAATTCGGCAGTTTGGAAACCTTCCGGTAAATCTTTTCCGGTAGTATCACGCACTACACGCGGACCGGCAAAACCAATCAAAGCGCCCGGTTCTGAGATATTGATGTCGCCCAACATAGCATAAGAAGCGGTTGTTCCTCCGGTAGTCGGATCGGTACACAAAGAGATGTACGGAATTTTAGCTTCGGCCAATTGCGCTAATTTAGCCGACGTTTTGGCCAACTGCATCAAGGAGTAAGCAGCTTCCATCATACGAGCACCACCTGATTTGGAAATCATGACAAACGGTGTGTTGTGTTTGATGGCATAGTCAATACCACGAGCAATTTTTTCACCTACTACAGCACCCATTGAACCACCAATAAAGGCAAAGTCCATACAACAAACCACTAAATCTTTTCCTTTGGATTTACCAACACCTGTGCGTACCGCATCTTTCAATCCGGTTTTGTCAATAGCGTCTTTTAAACGGTCTGAATACTTTTTGGTGTCCACAAAATTCAAAGGATCTTTGGAAGTCATTTTGGCATCCAACTCTTTGAATTCGTTGTTGTCAAACAAAATCTCAAAGTATTCTTTACTGCCGATTCTCACGTGAAAATCATCTTCCGGACTTACCCATAGGTTACGGGCCAATTCGTCTTGATCGATAATTTTTCCGGTAGGTGATTTGTACCAAAGTCCTTTCGGCACGTCTTTTTTATTTTCCGTAGGTGTTTGAATCCCTTTTTCTGTTCTTTTAAACCAAGCCATAATTAAGTTAGAAGTTAGAAGTTGGAAGTTGGAAGTATTCAATCTTCCGTTCCAACACTATATTGTTAATATTAAACTTTTTCCACTTCGTACTTCGTACTTTGTACTTTGTACTTTATAAGGTGTTAACGTTATTCAAGTCGGCAAATGCTTGCTCCAATCGGTTGTTGAAAGTTACTTCTCCTTCACGAATCCATTTTCTAGGATCGTAATGTTTTTTGTTAGGAGAATCGGCGCCTTCAGGACTTCCGATTTGGGTTCTTAAATAATCAATTTTTGAGGTCATATAATCTCTGATACCTTCGGTGAAAGCGAATTGTAAGTCGGTATCGATATTCATTTTAATAACACCATAAGAAATCGCTTCTCTGATTTCCTCCAAAGTTGAACCTGAACCGCCGTGGAATACAAAATCAACAGGGTTGTTACCGGTGTTGAATTTATTTTGAACGTAATCTTGAGAGTTTTTCAAGATTTTTGGCGTCAACTTTACATTACCCGGTTTGTATACGCCGTGTACGTTTCCGAAAGCCGCCGCAATCGTAAATTTAGGCGATACTTTCATCAATTCTTCGTAGGCGTAAGCTACTTCTTCCGGTTGGGTGTACAATTTTGAGCTGTCTACATCGGAATTATCCACACCGTCTTCTTCTCCGCCGGTAATGCCTAGTTCGATTTCTAAAGTCATTCCCATTTTGCTCATACGAGCCAAATATTCTTTACAAATTTCGATGTTTTCGTGTAATGGTTCTTCAGACAAATCAATCATGTGAGAAGAGTATAATGGTTTTCCGGTTTCAGCAAAGTGTTTTTCAGAAGCATCTAACAAACCGTCGATCCAAGGCAAAAGTTTTTTAGCACAGTGGTCGGTGTGTAAAATTACAGTAGCGCCATAAGCTTCGGCTAAAGTATGAATGTGTTTGGCTCCGGCAACCGCTCCGGCAATAGCAGCCTTTTCTCCTGCATTTGAAAGTCCTTTTCCGGCATTGAATTGCGCTCCGCCGTTAGAAAACTGGATGATAACAGGTGCGTTTAACTTAGCAGCAGTTTCCAAAACACCATTAATAGTGCTGGAACCGATTACGTTAACAGCCGGTAAAGCAAATCCTTTTTCTTTAGCGTAGTTGAAAATTGCTTGAACTTCGTCTCCGGTAGCTACTCCGGGTTTGATATTGTGAGCCATTGTTTTGTGTCGTTTTTGAGTTAAGGGTACAAAAATAATAATTTCTGATTTTAGAAAGGATAATTTATTCCAATATTTAAAACCGATTTATCGAAGCGCATCTCTTTCATCCATTTGTCGTTAACAAACTCCGAAGGGTTGTAGGTTTTGAACCCTAAGTCCAAACGGACAATAAAGAAATTAAAGTCGTAACGGAACCCGAAACCACTACCAACGGCTATGTTTTCTAACGACTTAAAGCCTTCAAAAATTGCCGCTTCGTTTTTAGAGTTGTCTAATACGTTCCAAATGTTTCCGATATCGGTGAAAAGCGCTCCGTTGAGTTGTTGGAAAATGTTGAATCGGAATTCGGCGCTAAATGCCAATTTCATGTTCGCTTCGTTAAAATCCAAAAAGCTGCCACTAGCGCCCGGTCCTAAACTGTACGATTGCCAAGCACGGTTGTCGTTGGTTCCGCCGCCAAAATAACTTCGAGAAAACGGTACGTCATCTGAGTTGCCGTAAGGAATGGCGATACCGGCAAATACTTTGGTGGCAAATACTTTTTTGCGACTCAAATCCCAGTGTTTGATATACTCGAATTCACCTTTTAAGTATTGCGAAAACTCTACGTCTAAAAAGGTGTTGGCGCCGTTTTGGTTTTGTAATTGTTTGGAGGCGCGCGCTAAAATTGACAATAAGTTTCCGGCTGATTCTACTTTGGCTTTGACCGCATAGAATTCGTTGTCCAATAAATCTTTTTTGGAGGTTTTGGTAAAGGAAATATTCGTGGCAAAAATCAAGTTGTTTTCAATCAAACGCTGTCTTCTTTCCACTATACTCAATACCGATTTGGCATCAGATAACGAAAGCGGAATATTGCCTGCGGCTACTTCATTGATAAAGCCGTTCGTTCCGTCTTCTATGAGCAATCTACCGGTGTCCTGATCGAAGTAAGGCGAAGTAGCCGGCAAATAACTCTGGGCAATTTCGTTTAAAGTATTGTAAGACGATTGGTAAATGTTGAAATAGTTGGACGGATTAAGGTTTTTTACAAATTGGATGTTGATCAAATCCAACTTAAAATTGGTGTTTCGTTTTGGTGTCCAATTGTACGTTAAGGAGCTAGTGAAGTTTTGTTTGTCGAGACCGATGTTGGTTTGTTTGGCATAACCCACGCTCAAGGTAGTGAACGGAATCATGGTTTTCGGAATGATTTTATCGGTTTTGAACGGCAAGAAAATACGAGGAAAATTTAATTTGGCATCTACCCCGATTTCTGAAATATTAAAGAACGTATTGTTCGGATTCGCCAAATCTTTGGAGGAACCGATGTTGCCTCTGAAACCAATTTCAAAAGTTTCGGCACCGTTAAATACATTTCGAATACCTAAAAAAGTGTTTCCGGTAATCCCGAAATCCTGGATGTTGGAATGGGTAAAATCGGTCGAAAAACCAAAAGTATATTTCTTTCTCGGTGTCAGATAGACATTCGCAATCAGACTGTTTTTCTGGGTTTTATCTTCTACATATTGAATCAGCGGATAGTTGAATACCTTGAGGTTACTTAAATATCGCGACGTAATAGAAGACCTGAAATCGGAAAAATAATTGCCTTTGGTTACAAAAATTCCGTCGGTTATGGCTTTCGGACGGTATTTTAACTTGGTGGTACTGTATAGGGTAAAATCGTTATACACCACGCTGTCTTTGATGGGCGCTGAAGTGTTCGTCGGATTGTGGTCGGTAAAAATGTTAACCTTGCTGATTTTGTATAACTCGAAAGGCTTAGTTTTTACGCTGTCTTCCAAGCGAATGGACTCGTTTTCAATAACCAAATCAACATTGGCAATATGCGTCTTTTTCAAGGTGTCGATATCGAAAGTAACATAATTTTGTTGGAATCGGAACGCACCGTTGTTACGGAAATCTTCGGTAATTCTTTTGCGCTCTTCATCAAAAGTCACCGTCTCAAATTTTTGTTTCGATTTAAGTACAGCGTTGCGTTTTCTGGATTGGTAGATAGAATCTAAGGCCGGACTCGCAATAAAAGTTTTGATACTGTCGATAATGTAAGGTTTGCCGGTTTTAATGTCGTAACGCAGCTTGACTTTTTTCTTGTCAACGGTGTCAATTTTGTATTGTGTTGTTACGTCGAAATAGCCTCTGTTGTAGAAATAAGAACGCAATCGCTTCAACGATCTTCGGGTACTGCTGGTGTCCAATACAACCGGTGCTTCACCTGTTTTTCTCAAAAAATTATCCACACCCGAATACAAGAAAGATTCTCCCAATCGCTTCACTTGCTTTTTCGATAACCATCTGGCTTTGCGGTAATAGCGTTTCGGGTTTTGAATCATTTTGGCTTTAAAAAGCGAGTCTGATTTGGGTTTGGCCAAATTGTAAATGTTCAAACGAAGCGGAAATCCGAAAATAGCACTGTTCTGTTTTTGGTACAACTGATTGAAGACTTCTTCGGCATTGTCTTTCTTGTCGTCGATGTAGATGTTGTTTTTGGTGAGTAAACTTTTACCGTCGGGAACTCTTTTGGTCGAGTTACAACCAAAGATAATTAGTCCAATTAGAATAAATAGTGATATTTTTGTGAGACTCTTTTCCAAGCGGTGTAAATATTTAATTCAAAAATACAGTATTTTATGGTTAGTAAAAACCAAATAAAATTAATTACCGGTTTGCAACAAAAAAAATACCGAAACGAGCATCAGCTGTTTTTGGCTGAAGGCGTAAAAGTAATACAGGAATTGTTGCAATCAAATATCGTGCTCGACCATTTATTTGAGACCGAAAGTATTTTTGAAACGGTGCCTACAGCCCAAAAAACCTTGATTAAAGAAGCCGATATGAAACGCATGTCTGCACTCAATACACCAAGTTCTTGTTTGGCAGTTTTTCATATTCCTGCTCCTAAACCTATAGTTTCAGAGGGTTTGATTGTAGCTTTGGATGATATCAGAGATCCGGGCAATTTGGGAACCATCATTCGTTTGTGCGATTGGTTTGGCGTTACCCAATTGTTGTGCTCGAAGGAAACGGTCGACTTATACAATCCAAAAGTAATTCAGTCTACTATGGGTTCTGTGAGTCGTGTTCAGGTAAATTATGTTGATTTAGATGCTTTTATTTCCGAAACCACTTTGCCGGTTTTCGGGACATTTATGGATGGAAACAACATCTACAAAGAACAATTGCCTTCTGAAGGAATTTTGATTTTCGGGAACGAAGCCAACGGTATTTCTTCGACTTTGGAACAAAATATAAAAAATCGAATCGCCATTCCAAGATTCGGCAACCTGCAACAAACCGAAAGTTTGAACGTCGCTACGGCTACGGCTATCTTTTTAAGCGAGTTTAGAAGAAATTCTTAGTGG
Organism: Bacteroidota bacterium; assembly: GCA_041158485.1. Classification (GTDB taxonomy): domain Bacteria; phylum Bacteroidota; class Bacteroidia; order Flavobacteriales; family Flavobacteriaceae; genus Flavobacterium. The sequence goes on from JBEBBH010000119.1 coordinate 10,324, forward strand.
AACGTAAAGTTGATTAAAACCGCGCGGGTTTTTAGCGATTCGATATTTCCTGTCCACGGACTATTCGGGTCGTCATCGCGAATCAATTCGTCGCCAAATCCGAATACACCGCGAATCGAAGGAGAGAACTTGAAGTATTCAAAGTACAAATCGATACCAAATCCAAACGTATAATTATTGGTCCAAGGTTGTACCCTGAATTTTTGTTCGGAGTTGTCGTCTTTCGATTTAGAATTGCTGGATAAGTTTAAAGTAGCACCTACACCGCCCAATAAATAAGGTCTTACGTTTCCGGTGCGCAACGACGAAAATTTCAACATCAAAGGGAAATCAATATACGTCGCTTTTACTTCTCGTATCGCATCTTGGTCATTGGTAAATCCGGGATAGGTTAGGGTGCGGCTGGCGTAATACAATCCCGGCTCAAAGCGCAACTCAACATATTCGTGAAGGCGTAATGCACCTACCAAGCCTACGTTAAATCCGGTGTTGCCCTTTACATTAATATCTTGTCCCGGAACTTTATAATCGGTTTTAAAATCGAAAGTACTAAAGCCTAAAAAGTAACCCCAATACACGCGTTGTTTGTCAAAATTCTCCAAATTGATGATAGGATCTTTTGAAAATGTACTTTTCCCAAATTGCGCTTGGGAAACGGAGGTCATCAGTAAAAATAGGACAATTGACTTCTTCATGCTTTGGCTAAAGTACATATTTTATTTTTTGGTCGCGGTATAAATGGTGGCAACGCCAAAAGTTTGCGGCATGGCTTTACAGTCTATAAACGAAACTTTTCTCAAAATATTGTTTAGTGCTTCGCCAAACGGGAAATGGCTGGCCGATTCCGACAAATATCCATAAGCGCTGTTGTCTTTAGAAAACAATTTACCGACTAAAGGTAAAATTACTTTAGTGTGAAAAGCATATCCTTGTTTGAAAGGGAATTTTGTTGGTACCGAAGTTTCTAAAATCACAAAAAGGCCGCCCGGTTTTAACACGCGGTGAATTTCTGCCAAACCTTTCTCTAAAGTTTCAAAATTACGAATGCCAAAGGATACGGTAATGGCGTCAAAATGATTGTCGGGATACGGAATATTTTCGCTGTCGCCCACAACCATTTCTATTTTGTCTGCCAAATTTTTGTCGAGTATTTTTTTCTTACCAATATTTAACATGCCCACCGATAAGTCCAGACCGATAATTTTTTCAGCGGCGGTGGCTTCTGCCATCATAATCGCTAAATCTCCGGTTCCGGTTGCTATGTCCAGTGCAATTTTAGGGTTGTGCGCTTTGACTAAGGCAATGACTTTTTTGCGCCATTTCATATCGATGCCCAAAGAAATTACGCGGTTCAAACCATCGTATTCTCCTGAAATGTTGTCAAACATTTGGGTTACCTGTTCTTTTTTTCCTAAGGTAGATTCTTTATACGGCGTGATTTGCTTTGACATGGTTGCAATTTTCTGCAAATATACGCTATTAAAGCGCAGACTTGCAAAGTTCCTTAGGCTCAAAGTTTTGAAAAAAGGAACATATAAGAGGATTACAAAGGATTATTTTCTCGTGAAGGTTTGAAAGGTGAAAGCATAGTCGTGTCGCTCGTCTTTCGGATGGTGCTCTTCAAAAACCAACTGCCATTGGCTAAGGTCGATTTCCGGAAAATGGGTGTCGGCTTCAAAAGAGGCGTGGACTTTAGTTAAATCGAGTTTGTCCGCCACCGCAATCGATTGTCTGTAAATTTCGCCGCCACCAATAATGAAAACCTCTTCTGTTTTCGGACAAGCTTCGATGGCTTGTTCCAGCGAGTTGACTACTATGCAACCTTCGGGTTGGTAGTTGGCTTGGCGCGAAATGATGACGTGTGTACGATTGGGTAAGGGTTTCGGAAAACTTTCAAAAGTTTTTCGTCCCATAATAATGTAATGTCCAGAAGTTAGGGCTTTGAATCTCTTAAAATCATCGGGTAAATGCCAAAGTAGTTGGTTTTCTTTTCCCAGCGCATTGTTCTCAGCCACGGCGGCGATTACTGTAATCATTATAGTTTGGGTTTGGCGTTTTCTAAGTCGTTTTTAAGTTGTTCGATTTTTTTGGTTTGTTTGAGCATGAGTTTGTCTATCTGTGCGCGTTCCCAATTTTTATTCATAAAACTGTCGGTAATCAACACTTTGATGACATGAAAGACAAACAAACAACACCACAAACTGGCTACCCAAATCCACCAATTGGTTTCATCGTGATAGGAAAGTAAATGGTTGGCCGCAAACAAAAATACACAGCCAATTACAAAAACTATAAAATGCTGGAACAATCGTTTTTTTTGTCGGATTCGGTCGCGTGCATATTCGTATAATTCGTGTTGGTTGGGCTCCATAAGACGAAATTTATGGTTTAAAGGTAAAATTTATTTTTAAAACGGGAAAATCTGTTTTTGAGATAATGCATTACGAAACCGATTTCTTAAATACAGATGTAAAATTAAAGGCTGTGTAAATTGTAAATCTTCTTTTAAACAGGCGCTCTTTTTAGCAATGTCGTAAAAATAAAATGGCTTGTAAAAGCTAGTCTAAAATCGCTTTACTTTGCTACAGTAATCTATAAATGAAATAGTTATGGCTATTAAAAAACAAGTTATTAAGACGAAACCGGTTGTAAAAGTTACTTTTTCAATCCAAGCCAAAGAAGCTAATGCTGCTGCAGTAATTGGTGATTTTAATAATTGGAATCCCGCTGAAGGTGAGTTGTCTAAATTGAAAAACGGCACTTTCAAAGCTACTTTTGATTTACCCAAAGACAATACTTTCGAGTTTAAATATTTAGTGGATGGTTCCTATGTGAATGATCCTGAGGCTGACCGTTATGCTTATAACGAGTTTGCCGGTTCAGAAAATAGTGTTTTGGCACTATAGGTTTTAGTTTTGGTTAGAAAAAAATCCGTTTCGATTTCGAGACGGATTTTTTGTTTTATATCGCTACTTGTCCTTTGATATGCGGATGCGGATCATAATCTACTAAGGTGAAATCCTCAAAAGTAAAATCGAAGATGTTTTTAACTTCCGGATTTAAAATCATTTTAGGCAAAGGTCTCGGTTCACGTGACAATTGTAATTCCACTTGTTCGAAATGGTTGTTGTAAATGTGTGCGTCGCCAAACGTATGAATGAAATCCCCAACTTGTAAATCGCATACCTGAGCAATCATCATGGTGAACAAGGCATAAGAAGCAATGTTAAAAGGAACGCCTAAGAAAATATCGGCGCTTCTTTGGTATAGTTGGCAAGATAATTTACCATCGGCTACATAAAACTGAAAGAAGGCATGGCATGGTGGTAAAGCCGCTTTTCCGTTGGCTACATTTTCGGCAAACGATTTGGTTGTATCCGGTAAAACCGATGGATTCCAAGCCGAAACCAACATGCGTCGGCTGTTCGGATTGGTTTTTAACGTTTCAATTAATTCTGTGATTTGGTCTATTTCTTCGCTGTTCCAATTGCGCCATTGGTGGCCGTATACCGGACCTAAATCGCCGTTTTCATCAGCCCATTCATCCCAAATTCGAACACCGTTTTCTTTTAAATAGCCAATGTTGGTATCGCCTTTTAAGAACCAAAGCAATTCGTAGATAATCGATTTTAAATGCAGCTTTTTGGTGGTTACCATCGGAAAGCCTTCGCTTAAATCAAATCGCATTTGATAGCCGAAAACACTTTTGGTTCCGGTTCCGGTTCGGTCTCCTTTTTGACAACCGTTTTCTAAAACGTGTCGCATTAAATCGTGGTACTGCTTCATTTTGGTTTCGAGTTTCGGGTTAAAAGTGCCGTGTTTTACGATTCGCGTTTCGAAATTTCGTCTCTTATCTTAGCGGCTTTTTCGTAATCTTCGTCCTGAACGGCTTTTTCTAAAGCATCGTGCAGTTCGGAAAGACTCATGCTTACATAAGTGTCGCCGGCATTGCCTTCGCTGTCTAGGCCGAAAGTTTCCGGAGTAGATAACACGCCGTCGTCGTCGGTATTTTGATTTTCGAGGTCGGCCGGATTGGTGTTGAGGTAAATTCCGGCTTTGTCTAAGATATTTTTATAGGTAAAAATCGGCGCATTGAATCGCAGTGCCAAAGCGATGGCGTCTGAAGTTCTGGCGTCGATGATTTCTTCTATTTTATCGCGTTCGCAAATGATACTCGAGTAAAAAACACCATCTACCAATTTGTGGATAATGACTTGCTTGACTACGATATCAAAGCGATCGGCGAAACTTTTGAATAAGTCGTGCGTTAACGGACGCGGTGGCTTGATTTCTTTTTCTAAGGCGATGGCAATAGATTGTGCTTCGAAAGCGCCAATCACAATAGGGAGCTTTCTTTCGCCGTCTACTTCATTTAAAATTAAGGCGTAAGCACCGTTTTGCGTTTGGCTGTATGATATTCCTTTGATGGTTAGTTTTACTAAACTCATTTAGATTTTAGATTGCTGATTTTAGATTTTAGATTTCAGATTGAATATTTAGGAAACCAAGTTTTCCGACATTCAATACAAATCCTTCATAGCCCTGACAGGAGTGAAAATCCTTTTTTTGTGTACTCGGGACTTGACGTAAAAATCAAAACGTGAACGAACAAAAAAAGATTGCAACGTATGGCAGGAATACGGACTGCAAAGTAACAAAAACTTTTCGCTTCTTAAAATGACAAGCATAAAAAAAGAGCCGCTAAAATTTGTTTTCAACGACTCTTTGTTAGGTATTTATAAAAGCTTAGGCGTTTTGCGCTTTGAAGGCTGCCAGCTTTTCTGTTAAGCGAGGTAAAATATCGAAAGCATCACCTACAATTCCGTAATCCGCTACTTTAAAGAACGGTGCTTCGGCATCGCTGTTGATGACTACTTTTACTTTGGAAGAGTTGATTCCGGCAATGTGTTGAATTGCTCCTGAAATACCCACGGCGATATACAAGTTTGTCGCTACCGGTTTTCCGGTTTGGCCTACGTGCTCGCTGTGAGGTCTCCAACCTAAATCTGATACCGGTTTGGAACAAGCAGTGGCAGCGCCAAGAACTGAAGCCAATTCTTCTAACATGCCCCAGTTTTCCGGTCCTTTTAAGCCGCGACCTCCGGATACTACTACATCAGCATCGGCGATGGTTACTTTTCCGGTTGTTTTTTCTACTGAAGCCACTTTTACATTGAAATCGGCGTCGTTTAAACTCGGTGCGAAATCTTCCTCAGTTGCTGAAGCAGCGCTTTCGAATACACCGTAAGAGTTTTTGGCCAAGCTTAATACTTTAACATCAGTAGCAATTTCGGTAATGTTGAACGCTTTGTTAGAGAAAGCCGTTCTTTTTACTTGGAAAGGTGAAGTGCTTAACGGTAATCCAACAACGTTAGAAGCAAATCCTGCGTCTAAGCCAACGGCTACTAATGGCGCCATGTACAAGCTGTCGGTAGTAGAAGACAATAAAATTACTTTAGCGCCTTCTTTTTGAGCGGCTTGTTTCACTACATCAGCATAAGCTTTGGCGTTAAAGTTGCCCAATTTATCGTTGGTTACTTTTAGTACTTTGTCTACACCGTATTTGGATAAATCCGATACGTTTCCTGCGTTTACCGTTACCGCAGTTACGGTAGTGCCTAATGATTCGGCTACTTTTTTGGCATAAGACGCTAATTCAAAAGCTACTTTTTTGAATTTTCCGTCCGCCGATTCTGCATATATTAATAATGACATAATAATTTTAAATTTTAGATTAACGATTTCTGATTTTTGAAATGATTATGGATTACAATCTGCAATCTTAAATCAACATTCTTCATTCTTAAATCACTTTAGCTTCGTTGTGTAAAGCGTTGATTAAGCCGTCTAAATCGTCGGCAGCAAATAATTTCACAGCCGATTTCGGAGCCGGTTTTTCAAATTTTACCGCTTTGGTGTTGTTGTTAGCGCTTACCGGTTCTAAAACCGTTAATACTTTGGTTCTGGCGGTCATGATACCACGCATGTTCGGAATGCGCAAGTCTTTTTCTTCCACCAATCCTTTTTGACCTCCGATTACTAATGGCAATGAAGCTGAAATAGTTTCTTTTCCGCCGTCGATTTCACGAGCCGCTTTGGCCGCGCTACCGTCGATGGTTAATTCGGTACAAGAGTTCACAAAGTTATAGTCCAACAAACCGGCTAACATCCCCGGAACCATTCCGCCATTGTAATCCAACGATTCTTTACCGCAGATTACCAAGTCGTACTGACCTTGCTTTACCACTTCGGCCAATTGTTTGGCTACAAAAAAACCGTCAGTAGGCGTAGCGTTTACACGAATCGCTTCGTTGGCACCGATGGCTAAAGCTTTTCTTAGCGTTGGTTCGGTGTCCGGTCCGCCCACATTAACTACAGTAACATTGGCACCTTGTTGCTCTTGGAACCAAATGGCTCTGGTTAATCCGAACTCGTCGTTAGGGTTGATTACGAATTGTACGCCATTGGTGTCAAATTCCGCATCACTGTTCACAAAGTTAATTTTTGAAGTAGTATCAGGCACGTGACTGATGCAAACTAATATTTTCATTGTTGCGTTTATTAAGTGAATTTTTTTTCTGACCGTAAAAGTATAAAATATATTTCTAATTTTTATATGCGCGCATAATATTTTTTCAAATTTCAATCGATTTCGTAGCGTGTTGAAATTGGCCAAACGAATAGTACATTATTTTAAGCCGTTATTTAACCAACAGAAATGTTTTTTAATCGTATTTAATTTTTATTTTTGCCTTTCAAAATTATAGACAGTAACACAATCCGAAATATGAGAACGATACAATTTAGAGAAGCAGTTGCCGAGGCGATGAGCGAAGAAATGCGTCGCGACGAGTCAGTTTATTTAATGGGTGAGGAAGTAGCCGAATACAACGGTGCTTACAAAGCTTCTAAAGGAATGTTGGATGAGTTCGGTCCGAAAAGAGTGATTGATACCCCGATTGCAGAGCTTGGTTTTGCCGGAATTGCCGTGGGTTCAGCGATGAACGGATGCCGACCGATAGTAGAATTCATGACTTTCAATTTCTCTTTGGTTGGGATTGATCAAATTATTAATAACGCAGCCAAAATGCGTCAAATGTCGGCCGGACAATTCCCAATGCCGATGGTATTCCGTGGACCAACCGCTTCTGCCGGTCAGTTGGGTGCTACTCACTCACAAGCGTTCGAGAATTGGTTTGCCAATACTCCGGGATTAAAAGTGGTAGTGCCATCAACACCATACGATGCGAAAGGGTTGTTGAAGTCGGCTATCCGCGATAACGATCCGATAATCTTTATGGAATCGGAGCAAATGTATGGCGACAAAGGTGAAGTGCCAGAAGAAGAATACACTATTCCGTTAGGTGTTGCCGATGTAAAAAGAGCCGGAACAGATGTAACCATTGTTTCTTTTGGTAAAATCATCAAAGAAGCTTTTATTGCCGCTGACGAATTAGCCAAAGAAGGTATTTCTTGTGAAATCATCGACTTGAGAACAGTTCGTCCGATGGATTATGATGCCATTATTAACTCAGTTAAGAAAACCAATCGTTTGGTAGTTTTAGAAGAAGCTTGGCCTTTTGCCAGTGTAGCTTCTGAAATAACCTATATGGTTCAGGAAAGAGCTTTTGATTATTTAGACGCGCCTATCCAAAGAATTACAACAGCAGATACACCGGCGCCTTATTCTCCAACTTTGTTGAAAGAATGGTTGCCGAATGCCGAGGATGTAATTAAAGCCGTAAAAAAAGTAACCTATAAATAATTTTAAAGACTACTAGACCGGCGGAACGTTAGTAAAATCCTAAAATTCCATGAAGTCTGAAATCTAGTAATCTAAATAACTATATTTGAAACTTCATCTGATTAATGAGATGAAGTTTTTTTTTGCCCATGAAAAAAATATTTACACTTCTTGTTTTCTTTTTCGCGTTTAGTTTATCAGCGCAAACCAAAGTTAGTGGTATAGTGCTCGACAATACCAACCAACCGATACCTTACGCGAACATCGTTTTTAAAGGCTCTCAAGTAGGCGTTGTGTCTAATGAAGACGGAAGGTTTTACATAGAATCGCCCAACAATTATACGGCTATCATCGTATCGTTTGTAGGCTTTCCGGATAAGGAAGTCAAGTTGCCTAAGTTGGTGAATTACGACTTTAAAGTGATTTTAACCGAAGGCAATGCCTTGAAAGAGGTTAAAATTTATGCCGGGAAAACCTCTAAAAAAGACAATCCTGCCTTAGATATTTTGCGCAAAATTTGGGAACGCCGTCGCAAAAACGGATTGAAAATGTTCAAACAATACCAATACGAAAAATACGAGAAAGTCGAGTTTGACATGAATACCATCGACAGTGCCTTCATGAAAAATAAGCTGTTCAAAGGCATGGAATTCGTCTTTAAAAACATCGATACTTCCAGTGTTACGGGTAAAACGTATTTACCCATCTTTATCAACGAATCGCTTTCGGATTACTATGGCGATAACGAAGCCAAAAAGACCAAAGAAATTCTCAAAGCCAACAAAAATTCTGGTTTAGGAAACGGCGATGGTGTGAACATGTTTATCAAAGATTTGTACAACGATTTCGATATTTACGATAACTACCTGAACTTTTTCGACAAGAGTTTTGTGAGTCCGTTATCGCGCACCGGAATTGATGTGTACAACTATGTGTTAACCGATACGGCTTTTATCGATAACAAATGGTGCTACAACATTGTGTTCTATCCGCGTCGTAAAAATGAGCTGACTTTTAAAGGTGATTTTTGGGTAAACGATTCCACTTTTGCCATCAAAACCATCAATATGGCGGTGACCAAAAGTGCCAACATCAACTGGGTAAAAGACATTTATATTGAACAGGAATTTGAAGTGCTGAACGATTCGGTGTTCTTGCCAACGCGCGACTATATGATGTCGGATTTTGCGCTGCGCAAAAAAGAAGAATCGAAAGGGGTTTACGGAAAAAGAACTACGTTGTACCGCAATTTTAAATTCGATGAAAAGAAACCGGAGAAATTCTACAAAGAAGAAGTCAACTATATCGACAATTCGGTTTATGCTAAATCCGATGAATATTGGGAAGCCAATCGTTTTGAGCGACTCAATAAAGATGAGGTTGGTATTTATAAAATGATTGACACCTTGAAAACCGTCAAGCGTTTCAAACAAATGTACAGTTTGGTGTCGATTTTGGGTAGCGGTTACATCGAAATTCCGAAATGGAAACTCGATTACGGACCAATTTTTTCTACCGTAGGGTTTAACGATGTGGAAGGTTGGCGCTTGCGAGCCGGCGGAAGAACCTACTTCGGGCCGAACGATTTATGGCGTATCCAAGCGTATACGGCTTATGGTTTTGATGACAATAAATTCAAATACGGCGTTTCCGGAAAATGGATGGTCGACAAGAAAAACCGCGTCATCATCTCCGGTGGCAATCGAAGAGATGTAGAACAAATAGGCGCCAGTTTAACCACTACTAATGATGTTTTGGGCAGAAGTTATGCGTCATCCGGATTGTTTACAACAGCAGCCAACGGCAAGCTGACCAACATCAATTTGAGTACGTTGGCGGTGGAAATGGAGCCGGTGAAGAATTTAACTTTTCAACTCGGGTTTTCATACAGAACGTTGGAATCGGCCTCCGAAACCTTTAGTCTGAATTATTTTACCGATAACACTTTTACTTCAACAGCCAGCGAAGTGAAACAATCGGAACTGAACTTGCAAGTAGAATATACGCCGAAGCGAAAAACTATCGGTTACGGTGTGGAAAGAAGAGAAGTCGACAGTCCGTACAGCCGTTTCTTTATCAACTATAGTCAAGGTTTTAAAGGTTTAATAGACAGCGATTTCGATTATCAAAAAATCCAGTTGTATTATAAACAACCTGTTGTTATCGGTCCTTTAGGGCGTTCCAATTTTACTATGGAATTAGGAAAAACGTTTGGTCAGGTGCCACTGGGGTTGATGAGTGTAGTGCCGGGAAATCAAACGTACTTCATTATTCAAAACACTTTCAGCAACCTCAATTTTTACGAATTTGTAGCCGATGAATATGCTACATTACAATGGGAACACAATTTTAACGGAAAAATTTTCGCTCGAATTCCGGGTATCCGAAAATTAAACCTGAGAGAAATCATTGGCGTAAGAGGTGTTTACGGAACAGTGTCTGATGAAAACAAAGCCATCAATGCTTCAGGCTTAGTGTACCAAGCGCCGGAAAAACCATATTGGGAATACAGCGCGGGAATTGGTAATATTTTTAAAGTATTCCGTTTGGATTTTGCTTGGCGTGCTAATTACCGTGATATTCCGGATACCAACAATTTTACCATCAAAGGGTCGTTTGGGTTTTATTTCTAATCATGCAGGAAGCCATTGCCTTTTTGGTAGAAAGAGATGCGGTTTTTAAAGAACTGTACGTTCAATACGGTAATCCGCTTGTGCCAACCAGACCTGAAGGTTTTCAAACGCTGGTTAAGCTGATTTTAGAACAACAAGTTTCTTTAGAATCCGCTAGAGCTTGTTATGTAAAAATTGAAATGGCCTTAGGCGAAGTCTATCCACAATTGGTTTTGTCTGCTTCTGATGAGATTTTACGAGCCTGTGGTGTGAGTCGCCAAAAAAGCAGTTACCTCAAAGCTTTAGCGGAAGCCATTCTGAATAAAAGCTTGGTTTTGGAAACCCTTTCCGAAAAACATCCCGATGAGGTGAGAAACGAGTTAATCCAAATCAAAGGCATCGGACATTGGACTATCGATGTGTATTTGATGTTTTGCTTACAATCGCCCGATATATTTCCGATAGGAGATATTGCGTTAGTCAATACACTTAAAGAATTATACGGTTGTAACGATAAAGCCGAGATGTTGGTGTTGGCCGAAAACTGGAAACCCTATCGGAGTATGGCCACTTATTTTTTATGGCATCATTACCTTCAAAAAAGAAATCGGAAGTTTATTTATTAGCGAAATAGCCTTTGCGTCAAAATATGCTAATTGTCACAGAATATCTTTTTACAACTTATTTTTCGCTTTCTTCCCAATATATTCAGCATAATTATCCCATGAATTCTATCACTGGTGATTTGACCGATTTTAATGGTGTTGCTTTTTAAAAGTGTTTTGAAGTTTGTTAAATGACTTGAATTCAATTGTATATCTTTTTTAAAGTCATTCTTTGCGTTGTAAAAGAGCAACAATATTGAGGTAAAAAACCATGTATATCAAATTCGCTAATATTCACGCTTGATATTGTTTTTATTTGTTAAAGTTTTGTTACTTTTGCGACCGATAAAATTTATAACGAAAATTATATTTATGGAATCAATGATGATTTATGTGCCAATAGTTATGGCGATAATTGGTCTGCTTTTTATGGCAGCAAAAAGAGCTTGGGTTTTGAAGCAAGATGCCGGAGATGGTAAAATGAAAGAGATTTCAGATTACATCTACGAAGGAGCTTTGGCTTTCTTAAAAGCAGAATACAGATTGTTAGCTGTATTCGTATTAATCGCAAGTGCTGTATTGGCAGGAATTTCTTTTGTAGTTCCTACTACACACATTCTAATTGTAGTTGCTTTTATTTTTGGTGCCTTCTTTTCTGCTTTAGCCGGAAATATGGGGATGAAAATAGCTACTAAAACAAATGTTAGAACAACGCAAGCGGCCCGTTCAAGTTTACCACAAGCTTTAAAAGTGTCTTTTGGCGGAGGAACAGTAATGGGATTAGGAGTTGCAGGTTTAGCAGTACTTGGTTTGACAGGTTTCTTTATCATTTTCTTCCGTTATTTCATGAATGGTGCATGGACATCTACTGATGATATGACTATCGTTTTAGAAACTTTAGCTGGTTTCTCTTTAGGAGCGGAATCTATCGCTTTGTTTGCCCGTGTTGGTGGTGGTATTTATACTAAAGCTGCTGACGTTGGAGCCGACTTAGTAGGTAAAGTAGAAGCCGGAATTCCTGAAGATGATCCTCGTAACCCTGCTACTATCGCTGATAACGTTGGAGATAACGTAGGTGACGTTGCCGGTATGGGTGCCGACTTGTTCGGTTCTTATGTAGCTACAGTATTGGCTGCGATGGTTTTAGGTAACTATGTTATTAAAGATATGGGTGGTAAAATCGAAGATGCTTTCGGTGGTATTGGTCCAATCTTATTGCCAATGGCAATCGCAGGTTTCGGAATCTTATTCTCTATCATCGGAACGATGTTAGTAAAAATATCAAGTGATGACGCTAAAGAAAAACAAGTACAAGGTGCTTTGAATGTTGGAAACTGGGTTTCTATCATTTTAACAGCAGTATCTTGTTTCTTCTTGGTAAAATATTTATTGCCTGAAGTAATGACCATGGAATTCTATGGCGAAGGTGCACAACAAATTTCTTCAATGAGAGTATTCTACGCTACTATCGTTGGATTGGTTGTTGGAGGTGTAATCTCATCAGTAACAGAATACTACACAGGTTTAGGTACAAAACCGGTTTTGGCTATTGTACAAAAATCTTCAACAGGTGCAGGAACTAACGTAATTGCCGGTTTAGCAACAGGGATGATTTCTACTTTCCCAACGGTATTATTATTTGCCGGTGCAATCTGGGCATCTTATGCTTTCGCCGGATTCTACGGTGTGGCTTTAGCAGCTTCTGCAATGATGGCTACAACCGCTATGCAGTTGGCTATCGATGCTTTCGGACCAATTTCTGACAATGCAGGAGGTATCGCTGAAATGAGTGAATTGCCTAAAGAAGTTCGTACTCGTACAGACATCTTGGATTCAGTAGGTAACACTACTGCCGCTACAGGTAAAGGTTTTGCTATCGCTTCTGCAGCATTGACTTCATTGGCTTTGTTCGCTGCTTACGTAACATTCACCGGAATTGATGGTATCAACATCTTCAAAGCTCCGGTATTAGCAATGTTATTCGTTGGAGGTATGATTCCGGTTGTATTCTCTGCCTTAGCGATGAACTCTGTGGGTAAAGCAGCTATGGACATGGTGTACGAAGTACGTCGTCAGTTCAAAGAAATTCCGGGTATCATGGAAGGTAAAAACAAACCTGAATATGGTAAATGTGTGGAGATTTCTACTAAAGCAGCTTTAAGAGAAATGATGTTGCCGGGAGTGTTAACTATCGGTTTCCCTATCGCTATTGTTTTAATCGGTAAATTAGTTTACGGCGACAACAACCAATTAATTGCTGAAATGTTAGGTGGTTATATGGCTGGTGTAACTGTATCAGGTGTACTTTGGGCTGTGTTCCAAAACAATGCCGGAGGTGCTTGGGATAACGCTAAAAAATCTTTCGAAGCTGGAGTTGAAATCAACGGAGAAATGACATACAAAGGTTCTGATGCTCACAAAGCGGCTGTAACCGGAGATACTGTTGGTGATCCATTCAAAGATACTTCAGGTCCATCAATGAACATCTTAATTAAATTAACTTGTTTGATCGGATTGGTAATTGCTCCAATTTTAGGAGGTCACGAAGCCGGTGCAACAACCAAAAAAATGGAATGCACTATCGAAATGAAAAAAGAGTGTAAAGACGGGATGATGGGTAAATGTGATATGAGCAAATGCAAAGACATGACCAAAGAAGAATGTGCCAAAATGTGCGATTCTTTAGGTTGTACACCTGAGCAAAAAGAAGCTTGCTTATCACACTACGGTGCAGACGGTAAATTTATTGCTGATAAAAAAGCTGATTGTTGTGCTAAACCGGAAGCCGGTGCAGCTACCAAAGACGTAAGAGTAGAAATTACCAATAACAATGGTAAAGCTACAGCAACCGTTACTACTACAGTAGGCGGAACAGCAACTACTCAAAAATTTGAAGGAACTGAAGCTGAAGTTAAAGCTAAAGTAGACGCTTTGAAATAATCGTAAGCTATAAGAAATAAAAAAGCCCTGCATTTGCGGGGCTTTTTTATTGGCTTTTTTTGTTTATTTTTAGCTCAACAAACTACACTTTCATGACATCCAAACTAACTGCCTTTTTACTTCTTTTTGTGACGATAGTGTTTTCACAAAATCCTTTGCCTTTAATTCCACAGCCAAGTCAAGTTAAAATAGGCAAAGGAAATTTTTTGTTAACTGATAGAACCGTCATTCAAGCCGACGCCAATATGTTTGAAGCACAGTATCTTCAAACTGCCATCAAACAACAAACAGGATTAAATTTGAAAATCGTTCCTGTGTCGAATGGTCCTAAAATTAGTTTGAGTTTTGATTTGGATGGTCCTGCCGCTAGTGGTATCAAAGAACCCTATAACTTATCGGTTTCCGAGAGTGCAATAGCTATCAAAGCGGAATATAATACCGGTTTTTTCTACGGCATCCAAACGCTTTTGCAACTGATTCCTTCCGAAACTAAGAGTGAAATCAAAATACCGTGTTTACAAATCAATGATTATCCTAAATTCGCCTGGCGCGGTATGCACCTCGATTGTGCCCGACATTTCTTTCCCATAGATTTTGTCAAAAAGTATATCGATTATTTAGCGATGTACAAGTTCAATACCTTCCATTGGCATTTAACCGATGACCAAGGTTGGCGCATTGAAATCAAACAATATCCAAAACTTACCGAAATCGGCGCGTGGCGCAATGGCTCAATGGTTGGCCATTACAACGAACAAAAGTACGACACCATTCGCTATGGCGGATTTTATACCCAAGCCCAAATCAAAGAAGTTGTCGCTTATGCCCAACAACGTCACATTACCGTCGTGCCCGAAATTGAAATGCCGGGTCATGCGGTAGCGGCTTTGGCAGCTTATCCGCAATATTCTTGTACCGGTGGTCCGTTTGAAGTTGAAAAACAATGGGGCGTTTTAGACGATGTGTTTTGTCCAAAGGATGAGACTTTCACGTTTTTAGAAAATATTTTATCCGAAGTGATTTCGCTATTTCCTTCTCAATACATCCACATCGGTGGTGATGAATGTCCGAAAACACGATGGAAAAGTTGCGCTCATTGTCAAGGATTGATGAAAGCTAAAGGACTAAAAGACGAACACGAACTCCAAAGTTATTTCATCCAAAGAATGGAAAAGTTTGTCAACAGCAAAGGCCGAAAAATCATCGGTTGGGATGAAATCTTAGAAGGTGGTTTGGCTCCCAATGCAGCCGTAATGAGTTGGCGCGGCACAGAAGGTGGCATCGCAGCAGCCAAACAAAAACATTACGTGGTCATGACACCGGGCTCACATTGTTATTTCGACCATTACCAAGGTAATCCGCAAAACGAACCTTTAGCTATCGGTGGTTACACTCCGGTGGAAAAGGTGTATGCCTTTAATCCGATTCCGAAAGAACTATCTCCGGAAGAATCCAAATACATTTTAGGGGCACAAG
>JBEBBH010000120.1:0-4613 GCA_041158485.1 Bacteroidota bacterium
ACCGGTAAAACTTCCCGATAAATGATCGCGTTTTTCCGAGGGCAAGTAAGTCGGATAATCGCCATACGCGGTATTGGAATACAAAATGTCATCTTTGTCAAATCCAGCGGGCCAAATACCCAATCGACGTTCGAAATTGTTTTTCACGCAAATCCCGATTGTAGAAACATGCCAATATTGTTCGAAAGCATCGGTAAACGTAGCACCATGTCCGGCACCACGTGCAAAACCTCCGGGTTTATAGGAGAATGGATTATGGGATTGGTATTCAAAAGGACCAAGCGGATTGTTTCCAACATAAACACCATCGGCATAACCGCTGAACTCGGTTCCCGGCGCGCCGTATTGCAAATAGTATTTTCCGTTGTACTTGGTCATAAATGCACCTTCGGTAAAAGGTTGCAAAAACGTATTATCGTTGTGTTCACCAAATCGTTCCCAGCCATGTTCATCGTCGTTGAGAGCTAAAACCGGAATCCTCTCGCCTTCCGGTTGGAATGTTTTGCGATTGAGTTTCATGCCGTATAGCGGATACAAATTACTTGACCCATAATACTCATAGACTTCATCGGTGTCTTTATCCCAAAAAATTTGCGGATCCCAAGCGGCAGCTTCCGATTTGTGAATGAGTTCCTTCCACTCGCCTCTTTCCGGATTGGTACTCATCCAAAGCGGGAATTCTTTGCCTTGCGTTGAACCCACAACCAACAAAGTATCGTTGACAAAAGACAAAGAAGGCGCACACAATTCGTCGTATACTTTATGTTCGGGACGTAAAAACTTTTTGGAAATAAATTGCCAATCGGACATGTCTTTGCTATGCCAATATCCCCATTGATTGGTCGAAAAAAGATAGTATTCTCCTTTGAAAAAAGTAATAACCGGATCGGCTGTAGCGCGGTGTTTACCTTGCTTTACAAAATCGGGTATCGGACAGTAACCGTAGTCAATATTAATCGGATTGCAATATGTTTTTTGTTGGGCAATTCCATAATTTGAAATAAATAACAATAGCAGTAAAGCAATCCGATGTTTCATATAAAAAGTATTTAATTGATAGGCATAAAGCTAACCGCAGTTCCGCCACCGGCAGCTAAATTTAATTGAAGATAGTCTTTGTAAGTCACTGTTTTAGTGATGATTTCGTAATTAATAGGATTGTTTTGCCAATGAGCGGTTTTCCCGTCTTGGTAAATAATGGCTTTGTATTTTTTACCCGGTGTTAAGAAACTCAAACTGATTTTAGTTTTTCTGGCGTTTTCGTCAGTTATAGCACCTAAAAACCAATTCTCTTTTCCTTTTGCTTTGCGAACAACGGTTAAATAATCGCCCGGTTCAGCTTCCAAATATTTACTATCATCCCAATCGGCCGCCACGTCTTTTATAAATTGAAAGGCATCCGGATATTTTTCATAGTTCTCCGGTAAGTCGGCTGCCATTTGCAAAGGCGAATACAGTGTTACATATAAAGCCAATTGTTTGGCCAAAGTAGTGTGCACTTGTTCTTTTTTACTTTGATCGTATACACTCATTTTGATTTCAAAAATACCCGGTGTATAATCCATCGGACCACCTAACAAACGAGTAAATGGCAAAATAGTTTCGTGCATAGGCGGATTACCTACACTCCAAGCGTTGAATTCATTACCACGAGCCGCTTCGGCTGCAATATAATTTGGATAGGTTCTGTGATAACCGGTCGGACGAGAGCTTTCGTGTGAGTTGACCATCATTTTATAATCGGCAAATCTTCTGGCGACAAAGTTAAAATGGTTCACCATGGTTTGGCCGTCATGAAATTCACCACGCGGAATAATGCGACCTACGTAACCCGATTTAGCGGCAGGATAACCGTATTTTTTCATCAACTCTAAAGCACGATCCAAATGTCTTTCGTAATTCGCCACCGAACCCGAAGTTTCATGGTGCATGATCATTTTTACGCCTTTTGATTTGGCATAAGCATTAATTTCAGCCAAGTCGTAGTCCGGATAAGGCGTGGTAAAATCGAAAACTTCTTCTTTCCAATTCCCGAACCAATCTTCCCAACCTACATTCCAACCTTCGACCAATACACCGTCAAATCCGTGTTTAGCAGCAAAATCAATGTATCGTTTAGTATTGGCTGTAGTAGCGCCGTGTTTACCACTGGCAATTAATTCTCTCGACTCAGTATTTTGAGCATTCTGACTACCGGCGTAATCCCAAGTGGATTTACCCACATGCATTTCCCACCAAACACCAACATATTTCATAGGTTTAATCCAAGATGTATCGTCAATTTTGGAAGGTTCATTCAGATTCAAAATCATTTTCGAACCAACAATATCACGCGCATCATCGCTTACCATTATGGTTCTCCAAGGCGAAACACAAGGCGTTTGCAAATACGCTTTATCGCCTATGGCATTGGGAACCAAATGAGAAGTTAAGGCAAAAGTGGTCGGATTTAAGTCGAGATGCATCACCGGATAATTCACTACTGCCGCTTCAAAAATATTGAGGTACAAATTGTCGGCAGACTTCATCATTAAAGGCGATTGCACCATAAAGTTACCGGCAATTGATTTCAAACCGATACCGTTATTCATATCGATTTTAGCTGAATTTACTTCAGACAATAAGGTTTCGTTGTAGGCGTATTCCTGACTGTCGAAATCGCCCGGAATCCAAAATGTTTTGTGGTTTCCGACCAAATTGAATTCAGATTTTTCATCAGAGATAATGAAATAATTCAGGCTTTGTTGTTTTGGAAATTCGTATCGAAAAGCCAAACCTTCATCGTAGAGTTTGAAGATAATATTCACCCTTCTTTTACTTCCTGTTTGGGATAAGGCTGCAGTGAGCTGATTGTAATGATTTACAATATTAGATTGCTCACCCAGAACAGGTTTCCATGTTTCATTGAAAGTAGTAGTTCCGATACTATCGATTTTGAAATTAGAAGCTAAATCGCTATCGCCTTTGAGATAAACCCCTAATAAACTGTTTAGAACAACCGGTTTATTTTTGTAGGTTAACGAATACGAAGGTTTGCCGTTAGACGTTAATTGAAAAGTTAATTTAAGCGCTTTGGAAGGTGATTCCAATACTTGAGCGTTCAAGCTATTGATAACCAAAAAAAGCGAAAGCAATAGTGTTTTTTTCATGTTATATATTTTTGCTAAAGATAGAAATTACTATTTACTTTTAAAAAAACCCTTTAGTCATTCTGTACCAAAGGGTTTTTCTTCGAAGTAAACACTAAACTAATTAACCAAATCAAATTCTATTTTATCGGTGGTATCGGAATTGGTTCCGATGAATAACTGGAATTTTCCGGGTTCGGCCACAAACTGCAAATCGGAATTATAGAATTTCAAATCCTCTACCGTAATTTCGAAAGTAACGGTTTGCGTTTCCCCTTTTTTCAGATTGATTTTTTGAAAACCTTTCAATTCTTTTACCGGTCGCGTTACTGATCCGACCAAATCACGAATGTACAGTTGCACCACTTCTTTTCCGTCGAAATTTCCGACATTGGCAACATCAACAGTCGCCTGAAGCTTATCAGTGCTCTTCATCGTATTGGCAGACAATCTTAAATTAGAATATTTGAAAGCCGTATAGCTCAATCCGAAGCCGAAAGGAAACAAAGGTTCGTTGCGCTCATCTAGGTAATTGGATCTGAATTTTTCAAAATTGCCTTGTTTATTTCCTAATGGTCTTCCCGTATTTTTAGCAGCATAATAAATCGGGACTTGTCCGACACTTCTTGGGAAAGTAGCCGATAATTTCCCGGACGGATTGACATCGCCAAACAACACATCGGCTATGGCATAACCGGCTTCACTACCCGGAAACCAAACGTTTAAAATGGCTGGAACCGCTTTATTTTCCTCTGTAATTACCAACGGACGACCGTCAAACAAAACCAATATAACCGGTTTACCTGTTTTAATCAACTGTTGTAACAAATCTTTTTGTGCTTTTGGAATTTCCAAATTGGTTCGACTACTGGATTCCCCGCTCATTTCTGCAGATTCACCCAAAGCAGCTACAATTACATCGGATTGATTGGCTATTTGCAAGGCTTCTGCTAAAAGCTGTTCATTGGTTCTTTGGTCTCTGTGTAATGTTTTTCCAAACATCGTAGCTCTTTCTTCATAAGCGGCATCATAATCTAAATTACTGCCTTTGGCATATAGTATTTTTGCATCATTACCAACAACCGACTTCATACCATTGAACAAAGAAATCGAGTTTTCTTGCTTGGTGGCAACACTCCAAGTCCCGGCCATATTCTCTTTTGCCTCAGCCAAAGGTCCAATTAAAGCAATAGTCCCCGATTTTTTAAGTGGTAACAACGGGCCTTCATTTTTAAGTAAAACCAATGATTCTGCAGCTGTTTTACGAGCCTCATTACGATGTGCTGAGGTAAAAATTTCTGTCTTAGCCCGATTGGCATCACAGTATTTGTAAGGATCGTGGAATAAGCCTAAATCGTATTTGGCATTTAAAATCAGTGTAACTGCTCGGTCAATTTGAGCTATAGTAACTTTGCCTTCAGCTAATGACTTTTGAAGAGTGGTTAAAAACCCTTCTCCTACCATATCCATTTCCACTCCGGCGTT
>JBEBBH010000121.1:0-13546 GCA_041158485.1 Bacteroidota bacterium
CTCATCAAAGCGCAAAACTTCTCTTCGGTTTCCTGAAAATAAGGTTCGTTGACAAACAAAGTGTCATCCGCATCGAAAGCGATTACTTTTAGGTTCATATCAGTTTATTTTTTCTAACTAATCAAAGCACCATTCCCAACACCATCCGCATCCGGATTTACAAAAACCAATTGACCTTCTTTGTTGTTGGTCATTAAAATCATTCCTTGGCTTTCCACGCCACGTAAGGCTCTTGGTGACAAATTCACCAACACCGTTACGCGTTTTCCAATTACTTCTTCCGGTGAAAAATGTTCGGCTATACCCGAAACAATAGTGCGAATGTCAATACCGGTGTCGACTTTTAACACTAACAATTTATTGGCTTTCGGCATTTTTTCGGCTTCAAGTATGGTGCCGACACGCAAATCTAATTTTGAAAAATCTTCAAAAGTTGCTGTTGGTTTTTGAGGTTCAACCACTTGGTTTTCCATGATATTGGCTTTTTTAGTAGCTTCGAGTTTGTCTATTTGTTTCTGAATCTCCGCATCTTCAATTTGGGCGAATAAGATTTCAGCCTGACCAATTTGGTGTCCGGCTTTAGTCAAGTTCCATTGGTCGAATGCCAAATTCCAGTGGTTCAATTCGATATTCAGCATCTTGCACAACTTTTGCGAAGTAAACGGCAAAAACGGCTCGGATAAAATGGCCAAGGCTGAAGCGATTTGCAACGCCACATACATTTGGGTTTGCACGCGTTCCGGATTGGTTTTTACCATTTTCCAAGGTTCTTCGTCGGCTAAATATTTATTTCCTAAACGGGCTACATTCATTAATTCGCCTTGCGCTTCACGAAAACGGTAACGCTCCAAAGAACTAGCAATGACCGCCGGATAGGCTTTGAGTTCGGCTAAGGTTTGTTCGTCAACTTCCGTCAATTCATTCGGAGCCGGCACTATCCCATTGTAATATTTGTTGGTTAAAACGACTACACGGTTGATAAAGTTTCCGAAAACAGCCGCCAATTCGTTGTTGTTTCTGGCTTGGAAATCTTTCCAAGTAAAGTCGTTGTCCTTAGTTTCCGGTGCATTGGCCGTTAACGCATAACGCAATACGTCTTGCTTTTCCGGGAAGTCGATTAAATATTCGTGTAACCAAACTGCCCAGTTTTTGGAAGTCGACAGTTTGTTGCCTTCTAAATTCAGGAATTCGTTCGCCGGAACATTATCGGGTAAAATAAAACTGCCTTCGGCTTTCAACATGGCCGGGAAAATAATGCAGTGGAATACGATATTGTCTTTCCCGATAAAGTGCACCAATTTGGTATCTTCTTTTTTCCAATAATCTTCCCAATTTTTGCCTTCACGGGCGGCCCATTCTTTGGTAGCCGAGATGTAGCCGATAGGCGCATCAAACCACACATACAATTTTTTGCCTTCAGCTCCTTCGACCGGTACGTCGATTCCCCAATCCAAATCGCGGGTTACGGCACGAGGTTTCAAACCATCGTCCAACCACGATTTCACTTGCCCCAACACATTAGCTTTCCAATCTTTCGCATGGTCTTCTAAGATCCACTTTTGCAAAAAGTCTTGGTAACGGTCTAACGGTAAAAACCAGTGTTTGGTTTCCTTGATAATCGGAGTTTCTCCGGTGATGGTAGATTTCGGATTGATCAAATCCGTAGCGTTTAAAGTAGAACCGCAACGTTCGCATTGATCGCCGTAAGCTTCCGGATTTTCACATTTCGGACAGGTTCCGGTGACGAAACGGTCGGCCAAAAACTGCTCGGCTTTGGCATCGTATAATTGTTCGGTCACTTCTTCGATGAAGTCGCCGTTGTCGTATAATTTTTTAAAAAAGGCAGAAGCCGTTTCGTGGTGAATTGTAGCGGAAGTTCTGGAATAATTGTCGAAAGAAATTCCGAAATCTTCGAACGATTTTTTGATAATACCATTGTATTTGTCAATGACTTCTTGTGGTGTAATGCCTTCTTTTTTGGCTTTCATGGAAATGGCCACACCGTGTTCATCGCTACCGCAAATAAAGGCTACATCTTTACCTTGTAATCGTAAATAACGCGCATAAATATCAGATGGAACGTAAACGCCGGCCAAATGTCCTATGTGAATCGGACCATTCGTATACGGCAATGCTGCCGTAATAGTATATCTTTTTGGATTTTCTAACATATTCAGATAAATAGACTGCAAAAATAACTTTTTAGCTACGAAATCCCGAATTAATTTTGGGATTTGTTTACTTTTGGGATAGCCAATTTACAATCCTTTTCGATTCATGCGAATCCTTTTATTTTTTGTTTCATTAATTACTTTTTCTTCTTATTCCCAAAACAAGATGATTACACCACCATATCTCCAAAAAGGCGACACTATTGCGATCGTTTCTACCGCGCGAAAAAACTTAGATGACAATTTGAAACCGACCATTGATATGCTGGAAGGTTGGGGTTTGAAGGTTAAAATAGGCAACACTATCGGGTTGGATTATTTCCAGTTGGCCGGAACCGATGACCAACGGGCAGCCGATTTTCAGGAGCAGATGGACAACCCGAATATCAAAGCCATTTGGTGTGTTCGCGGTGGTTATGGTACGGTGAAAATCATCGATAAATTGGATTTTACAAAGTTCAAACAAAACCCGAAATGGATTATTGGTTTTAGCGATGTAACCGTTTTACACAGTCATTTGAACCGCATGGGAATCGAATCCTTACACGCCATTATGCCGGTAAGTGTAGCTCGTGCAACCGACGAGGCTAAGAATTCGCTTTGTACTGCTTTGTTTGGCGAAAAATTACACTACACTTTAGATTGCGATGCACTCAATCATACCGGAAAAGCCAAAGGCGAATTGGTGGGCGGGAATTTATCGATTTTGTACAGCTTGTTAGGTTCTCCATCGGCTGTAGATTGCCATGATAAAATTCTGTTTATAGAAGATTTAGACGAATATTTATACCACGTCGATCGCATGATGATGAACCTTAAACGCAACGGTTGTTTGAGCAGTTTGAAAGGCATTATTGTGGGCGGCATGACCGAAATGAAAGACAATGAAATACCCTGGGGCAGAAATGCTTTGGAGATTATAGAAGATACTGTGAAGGGTTTAAATATTCCCATCATTTACAATTTTCCGGCCGGTCATATTCGAGACAATCGCGCTTTGATTTTCGGACGACAAATTACAATGGAGGTCACGCCTGAAACGAGTAAGGTGGTATTTGAATAACCTGAAACTTGTCATTCCGAGGCACGAGGAATCTCATAATCTGAATCAAGTGATGAGATTCCTCCTTCGTCGGAATGACAAAAAAGTAAAAAAATGGCAGAACACAACGAACTCGGTAAGTTAGGCGAAGAATTGGCTGTGGAGTTTCTGCAGCAAAACGGCTATACCATTTTAGAAACCAATTGGACTTTTCAAAAAGCTGAAATAGACATTATTGCGCAGATAGACAATGTTTTAGCGGTTGTAGAAGTGAAGACGCGTTCCTCTATCGAATTCGGTTTACCGCAGGATTTTGTAAAACCCAAGAAAATCCAACTACTGGTTAAAGCCGTAAATGAATACGTAACGAGTAACGATTTAGATGTTGCCATTCGCTTTGATATTATCGCCATCTGTAAGGAAGAAAATAATTATAAAATCGACCATATTCCGGATGCTTTTTATCATTTTTGATAAGAATTTCTGAAAAAAAGGGTTAAAAATTGATTTTATCCTGAATTTCAATAACTTTACTCCAAAAAATCACTGCTATGAAAAGAATCCTACTATTCATCTTATTCTTGAATTGTGTCTTGCTCCCGGCACAAAACAGAATCGCACAACAGGTGTCAGAGTTGCAAAAACGCGGCGCCGACTTTAAAGACTTTACGGTTTTACAAGCCAAAGCGAACCAACAACATGCCCAAGTTAGCCAAGTGGTGAACGAGGCTACTTTAGCTACGGTTGATTTGTCTAAAGTGAATGACATTGCCCAAAACCAATACGAAGCGCTAAAACTTCAAATTCCTTACCAAGGACAAAACATCGAAGTTTTGCTGTACAAAGTGACTCTTTTTACAGAAGATTTTAGTTTGGATACCGATAAGGCGAAAAACGTGTTTTACCAAAAAGGCGCATACTACCGCGGGATTGTAAATGGCGATGTGAATTCGGTGGCTTCTTTTAATTTCTTTAATGGCGAGTTCAACGGGATTCTTTCCGGGGAATCATGGGGAAATTTGGTAGTAGGAAAATTGCAACAACCCAACAATCAAACGGATTATATTGTTTACTCCGACGCCAAAATGAAAGTGGCCAACGATTGGGATTGTTATACCAAAGAAGAAGGTTACGAAATCAGTACCAACACGACTACAGCTCGTGAAGTTAACACAGTAAAATGTGTTACCTTTTATTTTGAAGTCGATTTTAATTTGTACACCCAAAACGGCAGTAATGTGACCACCGCTACCAATTGGATGACTTCGGTGTATAATAATGTACAAACCCTGTTTACCAATGACGGCATCACTACAGCCTTGAAGTCGGTTTTTGTATGGACTACAGCCGATCCTTACGTGAGTATGCCATCTGGCTCAACATCCGGAGATTATTTGGGAACTTTTGCTCAAAACAGACCGGTTTTTAATGGCGATGTTGGGATGTTAGTAGGCATAGATCCGGGAGGATTAGGCGGAGTAGCTTATTTGAATTCTATCTGCGGACAATCTAATTACGCGTATTCAGATGTCAATTTTAATTATTCAGCAGTGCCTACTTATTCTTGGACAGTACAAGTTATTACCCACGAATTTGGTCATTCCTTAGGTTCGCCACATACACACGGTTGTGCTTGGAACGGCAATAACACCTCAATTGATGGTTGTGGTCAGCAAGCAGGTTACAGTGAAGGAAACTGTGCTCAGGGACCAATACCTTCGGCTACCGAAAAAGGAACCATTATGAGTTATTGTCATTTGATTTCGGGTGTTGGTATTAGTTTGGCTAACGGATTTGGGCCGCAGCCTTCAGCATTAATAGCAAGTACTGTTAACGCTAAAACCTGTTTGAGTTCTGATTGTATCAATACTTGTATTAACACCGTTGCGGAAATTCAAATTAACAACATCACCCAGACATCTGCAGTTATCACATGGAACGATTTGGATCCAACCAGAACAACTTGGCAAATTTCGGTAACGTCCATTACAGCTGCCTCGTCTTGGCAAACGGTTACCGGGAATTCCTATACTGTGACTAACCTATTGCCTAACCGCTATTATGAAGTGCGATTGAGACCTATTTGTACCGGTATCACACCAACCTTTGAGAAGAAAATATTTGCTACTGAAGGCAACTATTGCGGCGGAATGGTGTTTACCGATTCAGGAGGTCAAACCGGCGAGCACACCAATATGGAATCGTTTACCAGAACCATGATTCCTAACCAACCTAACCAAGTGTTGATGGCAACCTTTACGGCTTTTGAATTGGAGTTGGATTATGATTATTTATACATCTACAACGGACCTGACAATACTTATCCTGAATTTTTGGCCGGAGGTTATACCGGAACCAATTCACCGGGCACTGTAGTTTCCACCGCAGCGGATGGCTCACTGACTTTCCGATTCTATTCTGATCAATACGTAACTGCTCCGGGTTGGATTGCCAATATTTCTTGTATCCAATCGTTAGGTGTGGCAGGGAATGATTTTATAGATTACAGTTATTATCCGAATCCAACCAATGGTATGGTGTCCATTAAATCGAAAGATGCTATCCAAGAAGTTATGGTGTATAATGTTCAAGGACAACTGTTGTTGCAACAAAAAGGCAACGAGTTGACTACTGAAGTCGATTTGTCTTCTTTCTCTAAAGGCACGTATTTCTTCAAGTTGAAGATTAACGATAGAGAAACCAATTTCAAGATTTTGAAAATGTAGGTTAAGATTGAACCATATATCATATAAGTCCATATAAAAAAGGCGTTCACTAATACGAACGCCTTTTTTAATGCTAACTTTTATAGTGTGAGTGCAAAGAATTATTGCGCCATCAATTCCATAAACTCCAGTGCTCGGGATATCGATTTGACGTTTTCAAACGTGAGCAACAAACGCAAGCCGTTTTTGGTTTCTTTCTCTTTCATTTTACACAGGTTGCCATGCAGTTGTACAAATCGCAACACCTTTGAAAATTGTCTCGAATTGTAATAATCCGATTGTTGGTCGGATACAAAATAGCCAATCAGCTTACCTTGTTTCATCACAATTTTTTCAATACCCATGTGTGTGGCTATCCATTTGATGCGAATGCTGTTCAACAAAGCCTTAGCTTCCTTAGGCAACGGACCGAAACGGTCGATAAGCTTGGTTTCGAAAGCTTGCAATTCTTCCTCGGTTTTAAGGTTGCCCAATTCGTTGTACAAGTTCAAGCGTTCCGAAATATTATTGATGTATTCATCCGGGAAGAGCAATTCAAAATCGGTATCGATTTGCAGTTCTTTGACGTATTCTTTGGTATCGATGTCGTTCTCGGATTCGTATAATTCTTTGAATTCGTTTTCTTTTAATTCTTCAATGGCTTCGTTCATGATTTTTTGGTAAGTCTCGAAACCAATTTCATTGATAAAACCACTTTGTTCGCCACCCAATAAATCGCCGGCACCGCGAATCTCCAAATCTTTCATCGCAATATTAAAACCGCTGCCCAATTCGCTGAATTGCTCCAATGCCTGTATACGCTTGCGAGCATCTTCAGTCATGGCAGAATAAGGCGGACAAATGAAATAACAAAACGCTTTTTTATTGCTTCGGCCTACGCGACCGCGCATCTGATGCAAGTCGGATAGCCCGAAGTTGTTCGCGTTGTTGATGAAAATCGTATTTGCATTCGGCACATCTAATCCGCTCTCAATAATTGTCGTGGCCACCAATACATCGAACTCGCCATTCATAAAACCAAGCATCAACTCTTCCAACTTGCTGCCTTCCATCTGACCGTGACCAATGCCTACGCGTGCATCGGGAACGAGTCGCTGAATCATACCCGCAATTTCCTTGATGTTTTCAATGCGGTTGTTGATGAAAAACACTTGACCGTTGCGCTGGATTTCATACGAAATGGCATCGCGAATCAACTCTTCGTTAAAGCCAACCACTTGCGATTCGATAGGATAACGATTCGGCGGTGGTGTAGTGATTACGGATAAATCGCGGGCCGCCATCAACGAAAACTGTAAAGTTCTCGGGATAGGTGTGGCCGTTAACGTTAAAGTATCTACGTTGGCCGCTATGGTTTTGAGTTTGTCTTTTACGTTTACGCCGAACTTTTGCTCTTCGTCAACAATCAACAATCCCAAATCTTTGAATTTAACGTTTTTATTCACCAATTGGTGTGTGCCAATGATGATGTCGAGTTTACCTGAGGCTAAATCTTCCAGGGTTTGCGCTTTTTGTTTGGCGGTTCGGAAACGGTTGAGGTAACCTACTTTGACCGGCATGTCTTTCAAACGCTCACTGAATGTTCGGTAATGTTGGTAGGCCAAAATAGTTGTTGGCACCAAAACGGCGACTTGCTTGCTATTGTCAACCGCTTTAAAAGCAGCGCGAATAGCGACTTCCGTTTTCCCGAAACCTACGTCGCCACAAACCAAGCGATCCATCGGACGGTCTTTTTCCATATCGGCTTTAACGTCTTGGGTAGCTGTAATTTGGTCCGGCGTATCTTCGTAAATAAACGAACTTTCTAATTCTTTTTGCAAATAACTGTCGGGCGCAAAGGCAAATCCTTTTTCCAAGCGGCGTTTGGCATACAACTGAATTAAGTTAAACGCAATGTGTTTGACCCTTGCTTTGGTTTTTTGCTTTAATGCTTTCCAAGCGTTGGAGCCGAGTTTGTATATCTTAGGCGGCGTGCCGTCTTTGCCGTTGTATTTTGAAATTTTATGGAGCGAGTGAATGCTAACGTAAACAATATCGTTGTCGGCATAAACCAGTTTGATGGCTTCTTGGGTTTTGCCTTCGACTTGTATTTTTTGCAAACCGCCAAACTTCCCGATTCCGTGATCGATGTGCGTTACGTAATCGCCTACGGATAACGAATTCAGTTCTTTTAAGGTGATGGTTTGCTTTTTTGAATAGCCGTTTTTGATGCTGAATTTGTGGTAGCGCTCAAAAATTTGATGATCGGTATAGCAAGCCACTTGGTTTTCCTCGTCGATGAATCCTTGGTATAAAGAGGCTACTACCGTGTGGTATTGCTTGCGGATGTCTTCGTGATTTTCTTCGTCTATCGATTCAAAAATATCGTGAAAACGGTTGGCCTGCGCTTCATTGGCACAGTACAAATAATTGGTATAACCGTGAAAATGGTTGTCGCTTAAATTGTTCAGCAACAAATCGAATTGTTTGTTGAACGACGGTTGCGGCTGGATGTGAAACTCGAACGTTTTGGTGGTTTTAAACAGCGGTTTGTTCGATAATTCGATTAGGGAAAAATCCAATGCCTTGCGTAAAAAACCTTCTTGATTTAGAAACAAATGTTCCGGAGAAGCGTGTTTGACATCTTTAGAAAGTTTCTCGAAAGTCTCGATGGCTTTGCCGAATAGTTTGTCGAGTTGCGCAGTCAGGAATTCAGTATTTTCAATGCATAACACGGTTTTATCGCTGATGTATTCCAGGAAACTTTCGCGGTTTTCTTTGATGAATTTATTTTCTAAATTCGGAATGATGGTAATCTTGTTTTGCTTTTCTACCGAGAGTTGGCTTTCCACATCGAAGGTTCGGATGCTGTCGACTTCATTCCCAAAAAACTCAATGCGATACGGATTGTCATTCGAAAACGAAAACACGTCTAAAATTCCCCCACGAACGGAAAACTCACCGGGTTCGGTGATAAAATCCACGCGCTTGAATTCGTATTCAAACAACACTTCGTTGATGAAATCGATGGACACATTATCGCCTACCGCTACTTTCAAAGTGTTTTTGTCGAGTTCTTTTCGCGTCACCACTTTTTCAAAAAGTGCTTCGGGATAGGTAACAATGACGGCCGGTTTTTTACGCGAATTGATGCGGTTGAGTACTTCGGAACGCAACAACACATTGGCGTTGTCGGTTTCTTCAATTTGGTACGGTCGGCGGTACGAGCTTGGGTAAAAGAGTACGTCATTGGCACCTATCATTTGTTCCAAATCGTTCAAATAATACGCGGCTTCTTCCTTTTCGTTGAAGATAAGCAAATACGGCTTTTCACTGTTTTTGAAGAGCGCGTTAAATACAAAAGAAAACGACGAGCCTAAAAGGCCTTTGAGTTGTATTTTGGCTAAAGGTTGTTCTAAACTTTCCGCAATTTGCTTGACTTTTGGCGAATGCAGGTAACGATTGTATAAAGCGTTTTGACTCAAAACTTAGGGTAAAGATTTTACTTTAGGTGAATTGGGAATGGCTCTGGTGGTATCGAGCATTTGCAGCATATCGCTTTCACCATCTTCCATTTTAATCTGACTTTTACGGGTAATTTCTTCCAGCTGAAATTGCAAGGCATTCACTTCGGTGTTGATACTCGGAATCAATTCTACAATTTTTTTATCCGGAATTTGCTGCAGGTTGATGTATAGGTTAACCGCATTGATTTTGGTCGTAATGGCTGCAATTCGGCTCTTCACTTCCGGAGTATTGTAAGCCATCGGGATATTGTTGTTAAGCTCTAAAGCTCTTTTGGATAAGGTTTTGGCTTTTTGTTTGAAAGCACCGATACTGCTTTTAGGCTTTTGCCCTAATTCGGTTAGAAACATACGCCATTCGGCCCAATTGCTGGTTAACGAACCGGCTGTTTGGGTCACGGTTTGCGCATTAAAACGCCATCCCTGATTGATGCTGTTGAAAATAGCTTCTTGTTTTTTGGCTTCTTTTTCTTGTTCTAAGATTCGGATTTTCGGATCTTCTTGACAGGACACGAGCGTTAGCGAACCAGCGAAGCAAACTAAAAACAGAAAGAGCATTACAAAACGCAACAAATTGATTTTCATTAACCTTATTTTTTTATATCACAAAGGTACAAAGGTAAAAGGAAACATAGTAAAGATGTAGTTAAAGCGAATGTAATTTTTTAAGACTTTTCCATTTACGAAAACGTTATATTTGTCGCAATACTCGTATGGTCTTTTCCAACGGCGAGCTTTTTGCTTAAAACACACAACATGAATACAAAAATTTTAATCATTGGTGCCTGTGGTCAGATTGGGACCGAACTTACCAAAAAACTCAGAAGTATTTACGGCGTTGATAATGTAGTGGCTTCCGATATCAGAAAGCTGAATATTGACATTGTTAACGAAGGCATTTTTGAGGTAGTCAATGCTTTAGATTACAATCAGATTGAGCATTTAATAGAGCAATACCATATTACCGATGTGTATTTGATGGCGGCCTTACTTTCGGCTACGGCAGAAAAAAATCCCGCTTTTGCTTGGGATTTGAACATGAACTCGCTTTTCCATGTATTGAATTTGGCCAAAGCCGGCAAAATCAAAAAGATATTTTGGCCTTCGAGTATAGCGGTTTTCGGACCTACAACACCACGCATTAATACACCGCAATACACCATAATGGAACCGACCACTGTGTACGGCATCAGCAAACAAACCGGCGAACGTTGGTGTGAATATTACCATAACATTTACGGTGTTGACGTGCGCAGTATTCGTTATCCGGGCTTGATCAGTTGGTCGACAGAACCGGGCGGAGGCACGACCGATTATGCTGTTGATATTTACCACAAAGCCTTGAAAGATGGTAAATACGAATGTTTCCTTTCAGAAGATACTGCTTTGCCAATGATGTATATGGATGATGCCATTCGCGCCACGGTAGAAATCATGCAAGCGCCGGCTGAAAGCATCAAAATTCGTTCGTCCTACAACCTGGCGGGTGTGAGTTTTACACCAAAGGAGATTGCAGCTGAAATTAAAAACCACATTCCGGAGTTTACCATTTCGTATCAACCCGATTTCCGTCAGAAGATTGCCGACAGTTGGCCGGCTTCTATAGACGACAGTTGTGCGCAACAGGATTGGCAATGGAAGCACCAATACGATTTGGCTTCAATGACCGTTGAAATGTTGGAAAACCTTAAATAGAAAAACGCTACTCTTACGGGTAGCGTTTTTCGTTGCATGGAGTGGTATTTGAGGTTTTACTGAACAATAGGATCGCGTAACGATTCTAAAACGGCCACGATATCGGAGTACAATTCGGTATTGGCCCCTACGCCATTTTGCTGGGCCGCCGCGCCAACATAGCCTACGAATTTAGTATAGTCGGCATTTGTAGAGGTTGTGCCCATTCTAGGGTTTAACGACGGATTGTGTGCCGTTACCATATCCAAACCGGAATAAGTGTTTACCGGATTCGTTCCGCCGGTATTGAACGAGAAGAAATCGGTTAAATTATCCACCAAGATGGCTAGGTTAGTTGTGTTTCCGGCACCAACTTCACCTAAAATCGGGGCAAAATGGGCGCCCAAATTTCCTGAAGCATTGGCTTGCACATCGGCTACAATTAAGCCAACGGTAGTGTTTACTACTTTACGGTAACTTAAACGACCTTGTTCAATCATTTGTCCCGGATTGTCGGGATCGGCTACCATAGTGGTGCCGCCTAATCTTTCATAGATAGAAGGAGCTGGAGCCGGAGCATCATCATCTTTACTGCAAGCTGTAAAGGCTACCGCTCCGAAGGCTAAGGCTAATAAGGCCCAATTTGAAAACTTTTTCATAACGTTATATTTAGAGGATTAATTAAAGATTCCTTGAATGAATTTGGTGAATTGGTATTTAAAGCTGTCTTTTTTCATGACGGGGCAAACTTGCTTTTGGGCCAAGTTGGCCGGCAGCAAAAAGCGTTCGGCTTTATAGTTGCCTTTGGTCATCAGTTCGTCGTAGATTTTTTTGGAATCGGCGATGTTGTTGTCATGGAAATACACCACTACGTTTCGCTTTACGATGATTTCGCTTTTTACCCCTTTGATTTGGTGTAGCTTCTTTTGAATATCGATAGCACTAATCGAATCAAAGGGTTTGTCAAAGTCGATGCGGCTGATTTGAATGTTAGCGTTTTCTACCGGTTTGATGCTGGCAATGTGGTACACCAAAATACCGAAAAGCATTAAGGCTATTCCCAGTAGGCTCAGCACTACTTTTTTAAACGTTTGGTTGATTTTCATGTCGATTTGTTTTTGCGGTTTTAAGCATTTACGAGAACCAATACGAATTGGTTTTTAAATGGCTGAAAAATTGAAAAGCGCTGTCTGAATTCAGACAGCGCTTTTCTTTAAACAAAAACAAAACTAACCTAATGTCTTGAGACGATTGCGTAAGTATGAGAAGCGTTAAACGGGAGCAGAAAGGGCTAGGTAATAAGCTGAGAGTATCAGTAATACCAAAATGACAATTGCGATGGCAACAAATAGGACCGTTATTTTTTTATGGATATCCATAGGTATAATGATTTGTTTCTTTTGTCATTTACGAAAAAAGAAAGCCTATGGATTTTGGGATGAAAAAAATCAGTATTTTTTTTCTTTCAAAGTGGTGATGAGTTGGTTTTCGAGAGGCGACTTGATTTCGACTACTTTGTCTACATTGTCATTCGGCACCGTCATGGAAAGCACATAGTGTTTGATTTTCCACTGTCCGTTACTGAAAACCAACACGCCTGAACCGCGACAAATTTTCATTTGGGTGTCCAATATTTCGTCAAACCAAACGGTTTTTTGGTCT
Organism: Bacteroidota bacterium; assembly: GCA_041158485.1. Lineage (GTDB taxonomy): Bacteria > Bacteroidota > Bacteroidia > Flavobacteriales > Flavobacteriaceae > Flavobacterium. The sequence continues at coordinate 12,779 of JBEBBH010000121.1, forward strand.
TCACTAACGTAAATATTTCGTTCCAGGGCTTTAAAACTCCAAGCTTTCCCGCGGTCGAAATAGGGTTTGGCAAAAGCTTGAAAAGCGGTTTTGTTCCAGTTTTCCGTGGCATCGGTACCGATAAAAATACCATCATCGGCTATGGCATCAAAATAGTTTTGAAAGTTGGCTTCGGCGGCGGCTTTGTGCCAATTGTCTAATACGGCTTCGATTTTTTTCTTGATAGCAGCAGAGTTTTCGCTTTTGGAAGTTTGCCCAAACGCAACCAGACTAACGAGTAATAGTAGTCCTAAACAGTATCTTTTCATGGTGTTACAATGTAAATTCGACAAGTAAATATAAGCGTTCCATTAGTTAATAGCGATTAGTTTTTGTATTTTTATGAAAAATAATTTTGCCCCGTATGAAAAAAAGAGAGTGGTTTATCGGACTGGTCTTGCTTGTTTTACTCGGATTTTCTCTGACGAGTTGGTATTGTGCTCATAAAGAAGCGGAAGACAAACCCGATGCGGTAACGGAGCGTCAATTTCACTTTGAAGAAGTTTCGTTGTCGTTTGACAGTACTGCCGTTACTGCTTTTTATGCCAAATATCCGAAGCTGGTTTTATACCAAAAACAAGCCGTTGATTTGTACCGCAAAAACCAATTCACCTATCTCTGGTACGATAAAAAAGGGCGCAAAGAAACGGCGGAAGTCATCTACAACAAAATGAATAATTTGGTTGAAGACGGCGTTCAGGCGAAAGTACCCTACAAGGAAATTTTAGA
>JBEBBH010000122.1:0-2732 GCA_041158485.1 Bacteroidota bacterium
ACTTCAGTGAAGATTTAAAACCCGGCGACACGCTTAAATTCACCTTAAACGGCGTTACTCAAGGCTACTTTAACTACATGGATGTACTTTTGGAACAAACCGGAACCAACAGCATGGGACCGTTTTCTACTCCAACAGCTACCGTTAGAGGTAATATCATCAACCAAACCAATTTTGACCATTTTGCTTTGGGCTATTTTCGTTTGAGTAAAACTGAGGTTTCGGAATACATCATTCAATAAAAGTACGAGGTACGAAGTTGGAAGTACTAAGGTAAGACAAGAAGAGCTGAGTATAAAGTATGAAGTGTTTTAATTACTTTTATAGCTTCATACTTTGTATTTTGTACTTAGTACTTCGTACTTTTGACATTTAACTTTTAACTTCGTACTTAAAAATGTCCTCACATCATATCGTTCGCGACGACCAAGAACCGGCTTTAATCATTGCCAACGGCGAAATGTGCAGTCCGGAATTGTTAGGACAATTGCTCGAATGGTCGCCTTTGGTAGTCGTTTTAGACTCGGCCATAGAACGTGTTTTGGCGTTAGGGATTAAAGTCGATGTCTTGTTAGGCGATTTTGATCGCGGTTTTGACCCTGAATACTACAAAGCCAAACAATACCCAATTGAAATTGTTTACGCACCCAATCAGGATAAAACCGATTTGGAGAAAGCCTTTGACTATCTTATCGAAAAAGGACACAAAGCTGCCAATGTGATTTGGGCCACCGGAAGACGTGCCGATCATACCATAACCAACTTGACCAACATCGTTGCCTATCGCAATCAACTGAAAATTGTCATTTTAGACGATCATTCGAAAGTATTCCTGTTGCCGAACACCTTCGAAAAATGGTACACGGCCAACACCATACTGTCGTTAATACCCATTGGAAAAGTAACCGGTATCACGACACAAAATTTATTTTACGCCTTATCCAACGAAGACTTAACCATCGGCTACCGAACCGGAAGCAGCAATCACGTTATCAACGACGGCTTAGTTTCGATCACTCATCAAGAAGGCGATTTGCTGTTGATGGAATGTTGGGATTAAAAAATCACCTATTTGCCCATTAGCCCTAAGAACATCCTATTAAATTAGGGATTATCATTTAAACCAAACTGCCTTTGAAAACTCAGAAAACCTCAGAAAAAACAAGTTTCCATCCTAGAAATCCACATAGATTTCGATATGATTTTGAGGTATTAATTACCGCTTGTAGTGAGTTAAAAGATTTTGTTCACACCAACGAGCACCACATAGGCTCGAGCGATAGCGAACAGGCAAAGCAAACCATAGATTTTAGTAATCCTGAAGCCGTTAAAGCTTTGAACAAAGCCCTATTGATTTCAAATTACGACATTCAATATTGGGATATTCCGTCAAACTATCTTTGTCCACCCATTCCGGGACGAGCTGATTATATCCATTACCTTGCCGATTTATTAGCCGAAACCAACAACGGTGTAATTCCAAAAGGTGAAAATGTGGTTGGTTTAGATATTGGTATCGGGGCCAATTGTATTTATCCCATCATTGGGAATAGTGCTTACCATTGGCGTTTTGTTGGAACAGACATAGCCGAACAAGCACTCCAAAACTGCAAAAAAATCATTGCCAATAATCCGAAACTTATTGACGCTGTGAGTTTGCAATTGCAAGTCGAGCCCAGATTTATTTTCAAGAATATCATGCTGCCCGAAGACAAATTTGCCTTCACTATTTGCAACCCACCGTTTCATAACTCAGCCGAAGAAGCAGCGAAAAGTGCATTGCGAAAAGTGAATACTTTAAATGATAAAAAAACCTCAAAACCTATTTTGAATTTTGGTGGTCAAAATGCCGAATTATGGTGCAATGGCGGCGAAATTGGTTTTATCACCCAGATGATTTATGAAAGTGCTAAATATCCACAACAATGTTTGTGGTTTACAACTTTAGTTTCCAAAAAAGACAACCTGAAAAATATTTATAAATTACTGAATAAAGTAGGTGTTGCCGAGTTCAAAACCATTGACATGGCACAAGGCCAAAAGATCAGTCGAATAGTGGCCTGGACTTTTTTGACCAAAAAACAACAGCTGGATTGGAAGTTTAGTATATAGTGCCTAAGTTGCTGAGAAACTGAGTCGCTGAGTAAATTTATAATTCATTTTTACTAATTCTTATTTACTGTCTAAAATTTATAACTTTGTGAGATAACCAACTCAGTCACTCAGCTACTCAGTTTCTCAGCTACTCAAAACAAAATGAAATTCCAAGTCGTATCTGAATACCAACCTACCGGCGACCAACCGCAAGCTATTGACAAATTAGTCAAAGGCATCCAAAACGGCGAAAAATACCAAACACTGCTGGGCGTTACCGGTTCGGGTAAGACCTTTACCATGGCTAATGTGATTCAGGAAGTGGAAAGACCAACGCTGGTTTTAGCACACAACAAAACCTTGGCTGCGCAGTTGTATTCGGAATTCAAACAATTTTTCCCCAACAACTCGGTGCAATATTTCGTTTCTTATTACGACTATTACCAACCCGAAGCCTACATTCCGGTAACGGGTGTATTTATCGAAAAAGATTTGTCCATCAACGACGAATTGGAGAAGCTTCGCCTTAGCACAACCTCTGCCCTATTGTCCGGCCGACGCGATGTGTTAGTTGTCGCCTCGGTTTCCTGCTTGTACGGTATCGGAAATCCTGTGGAATTTCAGAAGAACGTGATTTC
>JBEBBH010000123.1:0-3628 GCA_041158485.1 Bacteroidota bacterium
TTTTAGCTCTAAAACAAGCTTCTATAGTTGACAAAAAAAATTCATTTAACTATTCAAACGAATACATTAAAATAAGTGATAGTCTCCAAATTGCCGAAAGAAATTCTAAAGATCGTTTTGCGAAAATCCAACTAGAAACCAACGAGATAATAGAGGAAAACCAAGGCCTAGCCGAAAAAAATCGCAACTTACTCTACGTTTTTGTGGTTACCTTTATTTTGGTGGTTTTATTGTTTGTGGTAAGGGCACAACGCGCCAGAACACGAGAATTACTCTACAAACAAGCCCAACAAAAAGCCAATGAAGACATCTACAACCTCATGATGTCGCAGCAAGCTATCATTGATGAAAGTCGCAGTAAAGAGAAAAAACGCTTGGCACAAGACTTACACGACGGTGTACTCGGCCGCATGTTTGGGTTGCGCCTTAATTTAGACAGTTTAAACTCGAGTACCGATGAAGAAGCCGTTCAAAAACGTTTTGAACTCTTAAACGAGCTAAAAACCATCGAACAAGACATCCGCGAAATATCCCACGACCTGAACCGAGAAAAACAAGTATTAATTAATAACTTTGTTTCCATCGTTCATAATTTATTAGAAGAACAAAAAAATGCATTCGATGCCACAGTCAATTATACCATCGACAGTAATGTTAACTGGGATAAAATTGGTAACGCCATCAAAATCAACCTATACCGAATTTTACAAGAAGGCTTGCAAAACATTAACAAATACGCCAATGCCAAAAATATATTCGTAGAAATTAAAGGTGACGAAGAAAACGTATATTTGAAAATAAAAGACGATGGTATTGGTTTCGACGTCAACAGAAAAAGTAAAGGCATTGGTATGCAAAACATGATTTCCAGAACTCACGACTGTAAAGGAATTATTGATATCACCTCGAAAAAAGACGAAGGCACTAAAATCGTAATTACCATACCCGTCGAAACAAAACAACCCACCACAATACCACAAGAATGAGAACCCCTATCCAAATTTTAATTGTAGACGACCATCCATTTATCATCGAGGCCTACAAAAATGCTATTAATAAATACAGCCAAAACGGATTTGAATTTGAAGTAACCCAAGCCAACAACTGCAAATCGGGTTACGAAAACATTACGGAAGCTTCCAGAAACTTTGATATCGCCTTTTTTGATATCAGTATGCCCGAATATGCGGAAAAAGGCATCTATTCCGGAGAAGATTTGGCCCTATTGATGAAAGCTGAAATGCCGGAGTGTAAAGTGATTTTGTTAACCATGCACACCGAATTACTGAAAATTAACAACATCATCAAAAACATCAATCCAAGCGGTTTAATCATTAAAAACGACTTGACTTTCGACGAATTGTTGTTCGCCTTTGATAAAATCATCAACAACGAAAGCTATTACAGCCAAACCGTTATCAAATTGGTTGGCCAAGCCCAATACAACAATATCGAATTGGATGTATTCGACAAACAAATCCTTTTCCACCTGTCTAAAGGCGTAAAAACAAAAGATTTGCCGACTTACATTCCGCTATCACTAAGCGCCATCGAAAAAAGAAAGCTAAATATCCGTGAAATCCTTGAAGTTCCGGGCGGAACCGATGTAGATTTAATCCGTGAAGCCAAAAATAAAGGTGTTATTTAACAATTATACGGGAAACCATACTAAAATATGCGGGAAACCGTAACAATTATCAACTCAACTCAACTTACCTTAGCAGTATGATTTCAGGGTTAGTATTTGTAGAATAACGTAAGTAGTAAAAACTTCAAAACTACTGCTTAGTTTACAAGACTTAGGGGAAAAAGCGATACTTTGACGGTATCGCTTTTTTATTGGCTTAAAGCGTCCCAACCACGGGCTTTTAGCGGAATTTTAGTATTGGCTCTGGTCACCAAATGTACGCCTTCGCTTTCCTGTGTTATGTGCCCAATCACGGTAAAATTCGGATTGGCTTTGATTTTATCGAAATCTTCCAAAGCAATGGTAAACAACAACTCGTAATCTTCGCCACCATTAATCGCTACAGTAGTAGAATCAATATTAAACTCTTCACAAACATTGATGAACTGCGGATCTATCGGGATTTTTTCTTCAAATAAGTTACAACCTACTTTACTTTGCTTACAAATATGAATAATCTCCGACGACAAACCATCGGAAACATCAATCATAGCCGTGGGTTTTACTTCCAATTTTTCCAATAATTCTCTAATATCCGTACGCGCCTCAGGTTTGAGTTGTCGCTCGATTAAATAGGTATAATTGTCCAAATCGGGCTGGTTGTTAGGATTCACCTGAAAAACTTGCCTCTCACGCTCTAAAACCTGCAGTCCCATATACGCCGAACCCAAATCGCCGGTAACTACCAACAAATCATTTTCCTTAGCGCCATTACGATACACTAAGTCTTTTTCGTCAGCTTCGCCCAAAGCAGTGATCGAAATAATCATCCCTTTTTGCGAAGAAGTCGTATCGCCGCCAACCACATCTACCTTATACAGCTTGGCCGCCATTGCAATCCCTTCAAAAAGTTCTTCCAAAGCTTCCAACGGAAATCGGTTAGAAACCGCTATCGAAACCGTAATCTGAGTAGGCTTGGCATTCATAGCCGCAATATCGGACAAATTCACCACCACAGCTTTATAGCCCAAGTGCTTCAAAGGCATATAACTCAAATCGAAATGAACGCCTTCAATCAACAAATCGGTAGATACTATAGTCTTTTTCCCTTTAAAGTCTAAAACAGCGGCATCATCGCCTATACTTTTTAAAGTAGAAGCTTGTTTCACGTCGAAATTTTTGGTCAAATGACTAATCAATCCAAACTCTCCTAATTGAGAAAGTGGTGTGCGTTGGGGTGTTTTATCTTCTAACATATCTAAGTTGCTGAGAGCCTGAGTAACTATGTGGCTGAGTTTAAATTTTCGTTTCGGCCTTTCGGCTCAAGTATATGCCGCAAAGATACTAAGGTTCTAAGGTTTATTCCAATAAAAAAACCCAACAACTTTCGTCTTTGGGTTCTTGTATATTCTCAGTTACTAAGTTACTCAGCAACTCAGTGGCTCTACTTAATCATTCAACTTCAAAACCGCCATAAATGCTTCTTGCGGGATTTCTACGTTGCCTACCTGACGCATTCTCTTTTTACCTTTTTTCTGTTTTTCCAAGAGTTTACGCTTACGGGAAATATCACCTCCGTAACACTTGGCCGTAACGTCTTTTCGCAAGGCTTTAATGGTTTCACGAGCGATAATTTTAGCACCTATAGCCGCCTGAATAGGAATATCAAACTGTTGTCTCGGAATCAATTCGCGCAGTTTTTCACACATCTTTTTACCAATGTTGTACGCGTTGTCTTCGTGAATCAAGGCCGATAAGGCATCGACTGAATTGGCGTTTAATAACACGTCTAATTTCACCAATTTTGACGCTCTCATCCCTATCGGAGAGTAATCAAACGAAGCGTAACCTTTAGAAACCGTTTTCAATCGGTCGTAAAAATCAAATACAATCTCCGCCAACGGCATGTCGAAATTCAATTCCACACGCTCCGTAGTCAAATAGGTTTGGTTCGTAATGATACCGCGTTTTTCAATACACAAACTCATTACGTTCCCCACA
>JBEBBH010000124.1:0-4690 GCA_041158485.1 Bacteroidota bacterium
TATCAGGAAGATGCAACGGCTGAGATTCGTTTTTGGGGTGGCGATTTAATGCAGAGTGTGGGCGGAACCTTGGTCAAGCACTACCGCGACTTGGCTTTTATGGGATTTGCCGAAGTGGTAATGAACTTGAAAACCATCTTAAACAACATCAAGTTTTGTAAAAGCGATATTGAAAAGTTCCAACCCGATGTCATTATTTTTATTGATTATCCCGGTTTTAATATGCGCATTGCCAAATGGGCGAAACAAAAAGGCATCAAAACCCATTATTATATTGCCCCGCAGATTTGGGCTTGGAAAGAAAACCGTATCAAAGCCGTTAAAAGAGATTTTGACAGGCTTTTTGTGATACTACCATTCGAAAAAGACTTTTTTGAAAAGAAACATCATTTCCCGGTGGATTTTGTAGGTCATCCGTTAATTGATGCGATACACAACCGAAAACCAACCGACGAAAGTGTTTTCCGAAAAGAAAATGCACTGGACGACAGACCAATTATTGCCTTGCTTCCTGGAAGTCGGAAACAGGAAATTGCCAAAATGCTGGGTGTAATGCTGAGTGTTGTAGCCGATTTTCCGGCGTACCAATTTGTAATTGCCGGAGCACCGAGTCAGGAATTTGCGTTCTATGAGCAATTTTTATCCCATCAGAATGTAAAATTCATCTCGAACAAAACCTATGATTTGTTGAGCATAGCCAAAGCTGCCTTGGTTACTTCGGGTACGGCCACTTTAGAAACCGCTTTGTTCAAAGTGCCAGAAGTGGTTTGCTACAAAGGCAGTTGGATTTCGTACCAAATTGCCAAACGCATCATTACATTGAAATACATTTCGTTGGTGAATTTGATTATGGATGAGGCTGTGGTAACCGAATTAATTCAGGACGAATTCAACACCGGCAATCTGAAAAAAGAGCTGCAAAAACTCTTAGACGAAAACCATAAAAAGGCACTTTTAGCACAATACGACCTATTGGAAACCAAGTTGGGAGGCATTGGTGCAAGCGCCAAAACTGCTAAATTTATTATAAATGATCTAAAGTAGTTTTGATTCCAAAATCGAATTTTTAACTTTGCCAAAAAGTTACCGTTATCAAAAAAATAGGCTACATATTACTTCTTTCCGTGCTGTTTTTTGCATGTAAACCGGCGGCTACTATAGTGACTTCCAAAGAAGTTGCTGTAAAAAAAGGCTTGTATTCCGAACCCAAACCGGTGGTAACTACTGAAACCAAAAGCTTAGAAAAGAAGAAAAAAAACACCAACACGGTGGCTACCTCAAAATCGGTTACAGCTGAAACCAAATCGGTCAAAAGAGCCGTAGTTGATAACCAAAACGAATCTGATATTATTATTGATGATGAAAATACCAGCTATTTGATTCGTCAATTGATTAACAGTGCTTCCGAGAATTTAGGTGTTGGCTATCGTGGTGGCGGCACTACCAGTGACGGATTTGATTGTTCCGGTTTGATTTATTCTACCTTTAAAAAATTCGACATTACTTTGCCGCGCTCTTCACACGAAATGGCAACTGTTGGTATCAAAATCGATTTGAAAAGTGCTCAAAAAGGCGATTTGATTTTCTTTATCAATCGCGGACAAAGACGCATCAATCACGTTGGAATGGTGGTTGAAGTAACCGATGAAGAAGTGAAGTTTATCCATTCCTCTACCCAAAGCGGTGTTATCATTTCTTCTACTAAAGAACCTTATTACAATCGCACATTCGTACAGTTAAATAGAATTTTGTAGTATTTTTATTGTAAGAAAAAGATTTATTATGTAATTTAGTTACATGAAAATCTTACAATTCCCATTAGCCCGTATTGGTTTGTTTTTTATTTTGGGTTTGCTTTTGTACCAAAAAGGCATTCAACCAAACGGTTTTGTTGTTTTCATTTCTCTTTTTGCCGGATTGGTTGTATTGGCGGTATTGCATCGGTATGCAAAAAAAAGGAATGTTTATAACGGCTTTGGTTGGCTGGTCGCCTTACTTGCTGTCGCCCTTGGCTTATCAACGGCCGCTTTTCATCAAGACAGCAGAAGTCGGCTTCATTACAGTCATCTTACCGAAGACCAAGTTCCTTATCATTTCCAACTTACCCTACACGAAAAATTAAAAAGCACCAAGAAAAACCAGAGATATGTCGCCATTATCAAAAGTATAAACCATCGTAAAAGCGAAGGCACTATACTGTTGAACATTCGGCATTCAACACAAAACACAAATATTCCTATTGGAAGTCATCTAGCAGTGGACGGCCTACTCTACCATAACAAAGCACCTTTTAATCCGAATCAGTTTGACTATAGCGGTTATTTGGAGAACCAACAGATTTACGCCCAAATTTACACGTTATGGCCTAAGCTGAAAGTCATTACAACCGAAAATACTATTTGGTCGAAATTCTCCAATTTCAGGACAAAGATTATCGATAATTTAAAAAAGTCTAATTTCAACGAAACGGAATTGGCGGTGATGATTGCGCTGTTATTGGGGCAACAACAAGATATTGATCCTGAAACTTTACAAGAATACCAATTGGCCGGTGCTGTTCATATTTTATCGGTTTCCGGTTTGCATGTGGGCTTTATCATGCTTTTCATCAACTTTCTTTTAAAACCGATTCCGAATACAAGCAGAAACAGCTACATTAAATTATTAATTATTGTTGTAGCACTATGGAGTTATGGTGTTTTAGCCGGTTTGGCACCATCGGTAGTTCGATCGGTTACAATGTTTTCCTTTGTTGCGGTAGGCCAACATTTACGACGGAGTGTCAATGTCTACCACTCACTTTTGGTTTCGGTATTGCTCATTTTGTTGTGGAAACCTTCCTTTCTATTCGATGTAGGTTTTCAATTGAGTTATTTGGCACTGTTTTTTATTCTTTGGCTGCAACCTTTAATAGCTGATTTTTGGCAACCCAAAAACAAAATTACACGATACATTTGGGACATCCTTACCGTTTCTTTCGCAGCACAATTGGGCACATTGCCATTAAGTATTTACTATTTCCACCAATTTCCGGGTTTGTTTTTTGTGACCAATGTTTTGGTTTTGCCACTACTCGGAATCATTATGGTGGTAGGCTTGGTAGCAGTAATTATCGGTTGTTTTGGGATAGTGCCACAGTTTGTAATTGTACCGTTAGAAATGCTGATTGCGATTCAGAATAAGTGCATTGGCTGGGTAGCTTCCTGGGATGCTTTTATTTTTAAAAACATCGGATTTACTGCTGCTATGCTTTGGACTTCCTACTTGGTGATTATCACTTTTGGACTATGGCTTCAGAAACCGATTTACAAAAAAGCAGTATTGATGATGGTTAGTGTACTACTGTTACAAGTGGTTTGCTTGCACAACAAATGGCAATCGACAACTACTCAGGAAATGATAGTGTACCATCAAAAGAAAAGCACAATGATTACTGAGCGAAAAAACAATAAAGTGACTTTGTTTGGGAACGATATCATTCAAAATACAATAGCTAAAAATCAGACTTTACAATCATATTTAACAGCTAATTTTGCTAAACTCACTCAAAGAGAAGAGCTACAAAACTTGTACTATTTCAACACCAAAAAGATACTTTTAATAGACAGTAGCGCGACAGTTCCGCTACCTATAAAACCTGATATTCTAATCTTGATAAACTCCCCTAAAATCAACTTGGAAAGATATCTTTCAGTATACACGCCAAAACAAATTGTAGCCGATGGTTCTAACTACAAAAGTTATATTCGGCTTTGGAAAGCTACCTGCCATAAAGCCAAAATCCCTTTTCATACTACTCATGAAAAGGGATTTTATAAGATTTAATTCGGTTTTGAATTATGATTTTTTGTTGGCTAAAATTTTGTTGGCACCATCCAACCAAACTGCCGGACCGCCGGCTACATAACCAGTACTGCCAATTTGCTCTAAGTTGGTTTTACCGTCTTTTTTAGTGGCATTTACAAACCAAACGGTGGGATAACCCCGCACGCCTAAAGCTTGTTGTAGCTCCATGTTTTGCTTCACCAATTCAGGACTTTGTTGTGCTCTTCTCGGGAAGTCTAATTCTACCAAAACGACATTGTCTTTAGCCCATTTGGCGAACTCAGGTGTTTTTAAAACTTCTTTTTGCAAACGAATACACCAACCGCACCAATCGCTTCCGGTGAAGAATAACAGTAAAGGTTTTTTCGTTTTTTTGGAGATTTCCACGGCTTTATTCATATCAGTTTGCCATGTTAATTCTTGAGCATTTATCGTTAATGATCCTAAAACCAGGAATAACGTAAGGATTACTTTTTTCATATTAACTAATTTTATTTACAAATATATACAAAAACAATACCAACTAAGACGGGCTATTTTACGTCTTGCATTAATTTTTTAACTAAAGGAGAAATCGCTATGAGCACAATTCCGGCAACTAAGGCATAAATGGCCAATTGTTGGTAACCATCGGCATAGGTATTTAGTTTCTCCAAATTGGAAGCGTTTTCAGAAGCTTCAGCGATGTTAGCCCCAAGCAATCCAGCGAAATATTGGCCGTAAGCACTGGCTAAAAACCACATTCCCATGATTACAGCTTGCGTCTTTTGAGGCGACAATTTGGTCATTGCTGACATCCCAATTGGAGACAAACAAAGTTCTCCAAAAGTGATGATAAACCAACCGAAAGTGAAAATCCCTAGAG
>JBEBBH010000125.1:0-4399 GCA_041158485.1 Bacteroidota bacterium
GTACCCAATGCACTTCATCTTGTTTTACTTTGAGTACTTTTTTAAATAGCCCGGGATGATATTGTCCTTGTCCGGTATAGATAGCGTTGTTTCTGACGTCGGTGGCGATGATAAACAACGGTTCTTTGGTACCGCCAACATTCAAACCTTTTCTTTGTCCGATTGTAAAATAATGAGCGCCCTGGTGTTTGCCCACTATCTTTCCGAATTCGGGTACATACGCCATACCTTTAGCCTCATGTGCTAATTGTTCTTCTAAAGAATTGAAAACAGGAATTTCTTGACTATAAATCGGACTGTTTGCCGCCACTTCATAGATTAACCCTTCTTTGGGTTGTAATTGTTGCTGCAAGAATTCAGGCAAACGTACTTTACCTATAAAACACAAACCTTGGGAGTCTTTCTTTTCAGCGGTTACCAAATCCAATTGCATGGCAATGTCACGCACTTCGGGTTTGGTTAATTCGCCTATCGGGAAAAGCGCTTTGGCCAATTGTTCTTGTGATAATTGGCACAAAAAGTACGATTGGTCTTTGTTTCCGTCTTTGCCGGCTAGCAATTGGTAAACGGGTTGACCGTTAACTTCAATTTCACCTTTGCGACAATAATGACCGGTAGCTACATAATCGGCACCCAAACTGAGTGCGATGTTCATAAAAACATCAAATTTTATTTCTCGGTTACACAATACATCGGGGTTGGGTGTGCGACCTTGTTCGTATTCTTTGAACATATAGTCGACAATCTTTTCTTTGTATTGTTCGCTTAAATCTACGGTTTGGAAAGGAATACCGAGTTTTTCGGCTACCAGAAGTGCATCGTTACTGTCTTCTAACCATGGGCATTCGTTAGAAATGGTAACCGAATCATCGTGCCAATTCTTCATAAAAAGACCGATTACTTCGTAACCTTGCTCTTTAAGCAAATAAGCCGCAACACTGGAATCCACTCCGCCCGATAATCCAACAACAACTCTTTTCATGGGTAAAAAATTTGTTGCAAAATTAGGCGAATATTTAGTTTTCTTCTAGCGGTTTAACTCTTTTTTGGAATTTGCGACGTTGTTTGTCCATATTAACGTCTTTCAGCTTGCCTTTTTCGAGAATTTTCCAAATCCCTACTTTTTTACCATTCTTGTAAACGCCTTGCGAGGACAACTCATTGGTGGCGGTTCGATAGGTAGCCATGCCATCGTTCAATCCGTTTTTAAAATTGCTTTCTTCAAGCACAATTCCGTTTTCGGCATAACTTTTATACAAACCTTCTTTTACTCCATCTTTATAGGTAGTTTCTTCAGCTATAACGCCGCTTTTGTAAAAAACTTTGCGAACGCCGTTCAATTTTCCGTTGGTGTAATATTCCAAAGTCATAACTTGAGGCGAATTTTCATGGTAGTATTTCCATTCACCTTCAAACTGTTTATTCACCACTTTTCCTTCACTGACTTTGTTGTTTTTTTGATTGAAAAAGATGGTATAACAAGAATTGTCATTGGCGTTGAATTCACGGGTAGCTATAACTGTTGCGGCTTTAGTATCATCAAAAAACTTAAATAAGCCCACTTCTTTACCGTGTTCAAAAGTACCTTCGTAGCGCAATCGTTTTGATTCTTCATAAAAACCTTTCCACAATCCGTGTTTTCTACCGTTTTCGTCTAGTTTATTATAATCCTGCGCCAAGGCAACAACACCGGAAAGTAAAAAAAGGAAGATGTATTTCATAAAAGTAAGGTTTAATTGAAGCGTTTTAAATTGGTACAAATTTATACTTATTCTTTTAACGGAAAAACAGTGTCCTTTATTACGATTGAATTGTTAATTTTTTTCTAAAAAACCCAGTTAGTTTTGTTTAACTTTTCTGATACAAATAACATCAGTAAAATCGCCAAAAACACAAACATCCAGAGATAATACCCTAAAAAAGAGACTCTTTACAAAATCAAACAAAACTGTTAAAGTATTTATAAATTTAAATTTTGTTTATCTTTTATAGATTTTTCTTAAACAATGTTTCATAATTTAGCCGAAACATTAAACAAAAAATTATTATGAAAAATCTAATCAAAAAAATGTCTTTAGCATGTATTGCTTTAGCGATGTTGTCTTGCAGCGACGATGACAACAACACACCACAACAACAAACTATTGCAGAAATTGCTGCAGGAAACCCAGAATTCTCTACATTAGTTACGGCACTAAACCGTACCGGATTAACCGCAACATTAGACGGTACCGCACAGTTTACAGTATTTGCACCAACCAATGCTGCATTCCAAACATTTTTTACCTCCTTAGGCTCTGGTGTAACTGTTGATAACGTTAATGCAGATGTATTAAAAGCAATTTTATTGAACCATGTAGTGGCAAACGAAATCAAAAGCACAGACATTCCTGCCGCTACTTATGTTTCAACATTGTCCCCTATCAACTCAACTGCAAATGCACCTACTATTAGTATGTTTGTTCAAAAATCGGGTGCAACGGTAACTATCAACGGCGGTGTGGACAGCAAAGGAGCGGTGGTTTCAACTGCAGATGTTGATGCCAGCAACGGTGTGATCCACATTGTAAACAGAGTTATTCAAATCCCAACTTTAGTAGACCACGTGGTTGACAATCCTGAATTTGAAACTTTGCAAACTGTGGTAACAAGTGCTGAACAAGCTGCTGTTTTATCGGCTTTATCCGGACTTACAGCATCAGCTCCTGCTACTCTTTTTGCTCCTAACAATGCCGCATTTGCAACAGCTTTAGGAACCGGTGGTTTTGCTAATGGAGCAAGTACATCTCAAGTTACTAAAGTATTACAATACCATGTTACTACAGCCGGAAATGTTCGTTCAAATCAATTATCAAATAATCAAATTGTTCCTATGTTCACAAGTCCGGTTCAAAATGTAACTGTAATTCTTGGAACAAGCACAGTTGACATTCGTGACACAGCCAATAATTTATCAAGAGTTTTTCAAGCTGATATTCAAGCATCTAATGGAGTAATCCATGGAGTAAACAGAGTGCTTCAGCCTGCATTATAATAACAAATTGCTATGGAAAAGAAAAAGCGCAGTTCTCACTGCGCTTTTTTTATGGATATAATCTAGTTACTTTTTCTTGTTTTGAAGCTTCTTCTGTTCCTCGGCTTGTTCCATCATTTCTCTCATTTTTCTTTGGAACTTTCCTTCGGACTTAGGCTTAGCTTTATTTTCCTGAATTTGCGCGTGGATTTTATCACTGTCGATAAAGTATTTCTTGATGACTAACATGATACCAATGGTAATCAAATTCGAAATAAAGTTATACAAACTCAATCCTGAACCGTAGTTGTTAAAGAATAATAACATCATTACAGGCGACAAATAAATCATAATCTTCATGATTTTCCCCATATCCGGCATACCTTCTTGTGGTGGTTGCGACATGGCCTGATCTCCTGATGTCATTTTCATGTAAAAGAAAATAGCAATAGACGCTAATATCGGGAACAAACTAATATGATCGCCGTAAACCGGAATATGGAAAGGCAATTTTGCGATTTCATCGAAAGATGACAAATCTTCTGCCCATAAAAATCCTTTTTGACGTAACTCGATGGCCGAAGGGAAAAACTGGAACGAAGCGTACATAAACGGAATTTGTATCAAAGCCGGTATACAGCCTGCCATAGGATTCACCCCTGCTTTGTTATACAAGCTCATGGTTTCCTGTTGCTTTTTCATCGGATCTTTACTGAACTTCTCGCCTATTTCCATAATCTCAGGACGTAATACTTTCATCTTGGCTTGCGACAAGAACGACTTGAAAGTAATTGGCGACATGGCAATTTTAATTAAGATAGTAAAGATGATAATGGCAATTCCCAATCCCATAAACGAACTCAAGAAACCAAACAACGGCACAAAAATGAATTTGTTAATCCAACCGAAAATACCCCAACCCAACGGTATGATTTCGTCTAAATTTCTATCGTAATTATTCAATAAAGTATAATCTGCCGGTCCGTAGTACCAGTTCATCTTATAATCCAGCTCGCCATTGTTGAAAGCCAAGGCTGAAGTAGTTTTAAATTCTTTAGTAAAAACGGTGTCTTTCTCCTGGTCTTGTACCAAATCATGCGACTTCAAACTCGCTTTTTCGAATGGCGTTTTTGTCAGCAATATGGATGTAAAGAAGTGTTGTTTGTATGCGATGTAAGTCACCTTATCAGGCGTCTCTTCTTTATCCGTACCTTGGCCTACAAAATCGTCTTTACCATCTTCGTATTCAAATACAATTTCAGCATAACGATTTTCGTAAGAGATGCTTTTCTCATTGCGATACGTTTTCATATCCCATTGGAAATCGACCGGTTTTGACGTATTCAATACCGTATTTAAGCCTTGAGTTCGGATATCGAAATCCAA
>JBEBBH010000126.1:0-2766 GCA_041158485.1 Bacteroidota bacterium
TTTGGTCGGTTCCCACCAAGAACATTCCCAAGGCTTGTTTTCCCAATACTTTTACGTCTTTTCTGGGAATAGGCTGAGTATAACCTGCTTCGGCCATTAATAAAGCGTGTTTCTTGGCTTCGGCTATCTGACGGTCTTTATTAACTACCACGATGTCTTTTCCTTTTTGTAACACACCCATATCAAAAGCTTCATAAGCAGAAGTTGCAACTTTAGCCATGGCTACGGTTAAAAAGTATTCTTGTAAGGTGTTCAATTCCACATCATTTTTGCGATACAAATCGGCTGCTCTCAAAGTCATTTCTTTAGAACCACCACCGCCCGGAATAACGCCTACACCAAATTCTACTAAACCAATATAAGTTTCGGCTGCTGCGACTACTTTATCGGCGTGCATGGTCATTTCACAACCACCGCCTAAAGTCATGCCATGTGGCGCAACCACAACCGGAATAGAAGAGTAGCGACAACGCATCATGGTGTCTTGGAACATTTTGATGGCCATATTCAACTCGTCATATTCTTGTTCAACTGCCATCATGAAAATCATTCCGATGTTAGCGCCGACAGAGAAATTTGCCGCTTGATTACCGATAACTAATCCGTTGTATTGTTTTTCAGCCAAGTCGATTGCTTTGTTGATTCCGGCTAAAACATCACCACCAATCGTATTCATTTTACTCTGGAATTCAAGGTTTAAGATACCATCACCTAAATCATGAATTACAGCACCGCTGTTGCTCCAAACTTTTTTGCTTTCGCGGATATTATTCAGAATGATAAAGCTGTCTTGTCCCGGAATTTTATTTTGTGACTTGCTTTGGAGGTTATAGAAATAAGTTGCACCTTCTTTAATAGTGTAGAAACTGGTATTACCCGAAGCAATCATTTCTCCAACCCAAGCGGCAGGTTTTAAACCTTCGGCTTCCATCAATTCGATTCCTTTTTGTACGCCGATGGCATCCCAAATTTCAAACGGTCCGTTTTCCCAACCGAAACCGGCTTTCATAGCATCGTCTATCTTATAAAAATCGTCTGTAATTTCTGGGACTCTGTTTGAGACGTAAGCAAACATCGCAGCAAAATTCTTTCTGTAGAATTCGCCGGCTTTGTCTTTACCTTTGACCAATACTTTAAAACGGTCAATAGGTTTGTCGATGGTTTTGGTCAACTCTAAAGTGGCAAAAGAAGCTTTTTTAGCCGCTCTGTATTCTAAAGTATTTAAATCGAGTGACAGGATTTCTTTACCTTCTTTTTTGTAGAATCCTTGACCGGTTTTACTTCCTAACCATTTGTTTTCCATCATTTTGTTGATGAAATCCGGTAATTTGAACAACTCATGGGCTTCGTCATTCGGACAGTTTTCGTACAAACCGTTGGCTACGTGTACCAGAGTATCTAAACCAACTACATCAACGGTTCGGAAAGTAGCCGATTTTGGACGACCGATAACCGGGCCGGTTAATTTGTCCACTTCTTCAATGGTCAAATCCATTTCTTTTACCAAGTGGAATAAACTTTGGATGCCGAAAATACCGATACGGTTTCCGATAAACGCCGGAGTATCTTTAGCGACAACCGATGTTTTTCCTAAAAATTTAGAACCATAATCGAACAAGAAGTCGAGCACTTCGTTACTGGTTTTTGGTCCGGGAATGATTTCAAACAATTTTAAGTAACGTGCCGGATTAAAAAAGTGCGTGCCACAAAAATGAGCTTGAAAATCTTCGCTTCGGCCTTCGCTCATAAATTGAATAGGAATACCAGAGGTGTTGGAAGTTACCAAAGTCCCCGGTTTTCGGTATTGATCAATTTGTTCAAAAACTATTTTTTTGATGTCCAGTCTTTCTACAACCACTTCAATAATCCAATCATAATTGGCTATTTTGGCCATATCATCGGTAGTGTTTCCGGTCGTAATTCGGGAGGCGAACTTCTGACTGTAAATGGGCGATGGGTTAGACTTTAGTGCATTAGTCAAGTGATCGTTAACCAAACGGTTGCGAACGACTTTGCTTTCCAAGGTCAATCCTTTCTTTTCTTCAGCTTCGGTTAAAGCATTTGGGATAATATCCAAAAGCAATACTTCGACACCAATGTTGGCAAAATGGCAAGCAATTCCGGAACCCATGATTCCAGAACCGATGACAGCCACTTTTTTAATTGTTCGTTTCATTTCTTTGTTGTTGTAAGTTATATGTTTTGTGTTGTACTTTCTAAGTTGTTTGTTGTTTAAGGACTTACAACCTACAACTTAGAACTTACAACTTTTTTAAAAAATTTTCTTTTCGGTGATTAATTCGTTGATGATGTCGGCGACTTCCATAAAGTGTTGTAATTTTTCTTCAGCTACGTTTTGTTTGACCACATCATTGAATTTTAACACTGTAATTTTCGATTGCTCTCTCATTTGTTTACCTAAATCAGTTAAGTAAATGAGTACACCGCGACCATCATCAGGATTTTTTTGGCGGTAGATTAATCCTTTTTCTTCCAGTGTTTTTAAAGTTCGGGTTAGGCTGGTCGCTTCCATCCCCATACGAGAGCTTATGTAAGTTGAGGGCGTTCCATCTTCTTTGTCAATACTTAACAGTGCAAATCCGATAGCCATTGAACCGTCAAATTTTGAGGCTTCTTCATTGTACATTCGTGCTACGGCTTGCCAAGTTGCGCGAAGTATATAGTCTATAGTTTTATCTTTCATACCTAATAGTTATCACTAAAACGATTTCGTTCTGAATCCAAAGATAACAAAATATATTATGC